>NZ_JAUBQH010000003.1:60339-243782 GCF_036701145.1 Microcoleus sp. Pol17C6 | reverse complement strand
ACACTAAAAACTCCCAAACGATTGCACGGCAATCGTTTGGGAGTTTCTTGTTGCCGAATCTATCTTCCTTTACCTCTCCTTGAATATCTGCGGAATGTGGGATGCAACGCACAGACATTTAAACCCACATTCCGCAACCCCCAACGGGCAGCGTACATGGATTGAGTAGATCAAAGTGAATCATCCGAGACAATGGTAAGTAGAAATATTCTATAATTTCTGTCCCTAACGCTCACCCAGTTCTCCATTCCTGAAAATTGAGGTTCGGAGGTGAGTTAAATCTGATTCCGTTAAAAATGCGCGATATCAAAAACCAAGTTTATTGCTGAATCGGGAAAAAGCCTCCTTCCCGCATTTCTTGAATGCTCTCTTTAACCGCCTGAATGATGCGATCTGTGTCTTCATTAGTGTGAGCGGTGGAGAGAAAGCAGCTACGACCTTCGCATATAAAAATACGCTTTTCGATTAAGTGAAAAAGTAGTGGATCTATCTGAACGGAGGCAACAGCGCGAAATTGCGATCCGAAATTTACAAGCCCTAAAGAGACTTCATTTTCTTTGAAGTAAGCATTCAGGGTTTCAACTAGCTGCGAAGTTCGCTGATTCAACTGCTGCTGAAGGGTTGGGCCTTGACTTTTCAGATAGCGCAGCACGGAACGCGCAGCGGCCAGAGCAAGTGGGTGCTTGCAAAAAGTGCCGGCAAAAATTGTTGTTTTTACCTGGGGATAGGAATCATCGCCGTAGTTCCACAAACCGCCGTCAATTTTATCCATATAAGCAGCTTTTCCAGCGATAATTCCAATGGGCATACCGCCCCCGACAATTTTACCGTAAGTTGCAATATCTGCCTCAATGCCAAACCACGCCTGCGCGCCGCCTTGATGAATTCGGAAACCGGTGACCATTTCATCAAAAATCAGCGCAATTTCTGATTCTTTTGTTAATTGCCTGAGTTGCTGGAGAAATTCTTTAGGTTGCAAATCGAGACGGCGGCTTTGCACCGGCTCCACGAGAACCGCCGCTAATTCGTGCTGATGAGCTTTGATAATTTCCAGGGCATGAGGGCTTCCGTAATCCAAAACTAAAACATCTTCAATAAAATTAGCGGGAATTCCTGGCGCTTTTGGAATGAGGCGTAAATCGCCATCTATCTTTTTTAGAACTGCCAGAGTTCCGTCAAAATGACCGTGATAAGAACCAGAAAACAAAGCAATTTTATTGCGTTTAGTTGCCGCTCTAGCTAATCGTAGAGCTGCCATCACCGCTTCAGTGCCGGTATTAGAAAAAGCGACGCGCTCCATTCCCGTTAGTTCGCAGATTAATTCTGCAACTTCTCCGGCAAGTTCTGCTTGAGCACCAATTTGCACGCCGCGATCGAGTTGCTCGAATAGGGCTTCTTTAATAAAGGGCGGATTATGACCGAAAAGATTGATGCCAAATCCCATCGTGATATCGATGTATTCGTTGCCATCAACATCCCACATTTTAGAGCCAAGCGATCGCTCGGCGACAATAGGATAAAACATCTCCTTGACGGGAAAGCGAAACCCATCAGAAGCCCGATTGTCAGCGAGAACCGGACGGTATTTTTGCGCGAAATTCTTAGAGGTCTTTGTGCGATCGGTGTAGCGCTCAATCAGCGCTTTCATGTGTATGTGCTGTAATTGTTCCTTCATTTTGAATTCTCCAGAGAGTGAGCTAGGTAAGGGCGCAAAGCATTGCGCCCTTACAGGTTTTAATTGCGGCTACCTATCAAGCCACAATCGACGAGATAAGAAAAATAAGTCCGAAACAAACTCGCATCCGCTTGCGGGCAGATAATGTCCGTTCCAGAAAGTCCCTTCAAGGCATTCTGGCAATCGAATTGCAGCGTCGCAGATTTAGGCATTTCTGCTTCCGAAACTTTTTCGGAGAAAAGACCGACAAGTGGATACAACGCATTTTCTGGAGAAGATCCAGCGCGATTGATTATTTCTGCTTGCCAAGTCTCAGAAGAAACTCGTTTGATTGGATAACCCATTGAGCCAATCCAGCCAAGCAATTCACTCATTTGAAACGACTGAGTGTTGACTAAATGAAAAGTTTTTCCGAGCAATTCTTTTTGGCTCGAAAGATGAACGATCGCTCTGCTCACATAGTCAACAGGCGCTACATTCATCAGCTTATCGTCATCGGGCGCACATCCAAGTTGCACGCAACCAGCCATTAACCTGTACAGTAAATCGCTGGGATTGCAGGCCCCTGTTTGGCTGTCCCCAGAAATGCGGCCTGGCCTGTAAATGCTAACAGGAATGCCGCGATCGCGCGCGACCTCTACTAACTTTTCTGCCACCCATTTAGTCTGAGTGTAAGCACCTTTGAGATTCTCTCCCGGAGTGAGTTCATCCTCCTCTCGCACGACTTTAATCCCAGATTCTCCCCTTGCCGAGAAAACGGAAATTGTAGAAATTAAATGGACTGGTTTTAGCTTACTTTGACTCGCCAATCTCAGAACTTCCTGAGTCCCCAAAACGTTAGCGGGTTTGAGAACCGAGTAGGGATAAGTAAACTTGACAAACGCGCCATTGTGGTAAATGACATCAATTTTACTGGCTAAAACTCGGAACTGCTCCTCGGAAAGCCCCAAAAGCGGTTGAGACAAATCTCCAGCAATTGGGATAATGCGATCGCTGCTGCTTTCATCCCAAATTAAATAGGATTCGAGACTGCTTTGAATCCGCTTTTTAGCTGATTCTGAATCGGCAGAACGGACTAGGCAATAAATTTTTGCTTGAGTTTGTTGCAAGAGATCGCGGAGTAAAAAGGCTCCCAAAAAGCCCGTCGCCCCTGTTAAGAGTATGCAAGCTGGTTCAGTTTTTGGCTCGCTCAATGGAGTTGCAGGGCGAATTGCCGGATCTAAAACAACTTCAGCGTTAATATCGAAACTTGCAGTGCGATCGCCCGCTGTGTTGCCCCCTTGTTGGATTTCGATTTTTTCAGCTAAACCAGCTACAGTAGGAGCTTCAAACAAAACGCGCAAAGGCAATTCCACCTGAAAAGATTCTCGCACTTTGGCTAACAACTGAGTAATCAGTAATGAGTGTCCCCCCAATTCAAAGAAATTGTCGTGAATTCCTACCTTTTTAAGGTTGAGAAGCTGGCTCCAAATTCCGGCAAGAATCTCCTCACCGGGAGTGCGAGGGCCTACAAACGTATCTGTAAAATTGGCTGCTACGGACGGTGCAGGAAGCGCTTGACGGTCTATTTTGCCATTGGGAGTCAGTGGCAGCGCTTTCAGAACCACAAAAGCAGAAGGTATCATGTATTCGGGCAGCTTTTCTTTGAGGAATGAACGGAGGCTTTCAATCAGTTGTGAGTCCTGAACGCTGAGTTTTGAGTGAGAAACGATATAGGCGACTAAACGCTGATTCCCCGGTTCATTTTCCTGAAGTAAAACGGCTGCCTCGCGTACAGAGGGATGATGAGACAGACCCGCCTCAATTTCCCCTAATTCAATGCGGAAACCTCGCAGCTTTACTTGGCGATCGACGCGACCGATAAATTCTATATTTCCGTCTGGCAAATAGCGAGCTAAGTCGCCAGTTTTGTAAAGTCGAGTTTCCGGTTCCTGAGTCAATGACTTGCAAATGAATTTTTCTGCGGTGAGTTCTGGTTGGTTTAGATAGCCACGAGCCAATCCTGCCCCAGCAATATATAATTCACCGGCTACTCCTACAGGAACCGGCTGCAAGTGCGAATCGAGCAAATAAATCTGCGTGTTGGGTAGCGGGCGACCTAAAGGAACTGTCTGGGAAATGCGATCGCCTTGCATTCGTACCTGATAAGTCAGCACGCCTACAGTTGTTTCTGTCGGCCCGTAATGGTTGAATACCGAGCAGTCTGGATTGTATTTCTGAATTGTTTCAATTAAATTCCACATCAAAGGCTCACCGCCGAGAATTAATCGCTTTTTCGGTAAGATTTGCGAGGCGTTAGAAGCGCTCAACAAAGCTTGTAAGTGAGAGGGAACAATTTTAAGACAATCGATAGAATGTTGCTGAAAATAAGCCGCCATTGCTTGAGGATCTGTTGCGCGTTCTTGAGAGATGATGTGCAGGCATCCACCCGAACACAAAGCAGGAAAAATAACGGTGTTTCCCAAGTCGGCGGCGAAGGTAGAAACGGTGGCATAATTTGCACCTGATGGCAGGTTTAATTTTTCCTGAATTCCGTGCAGGTAATTGAGCAGTTGCCCATGTTCAATCGCGACTCCTTTGGGGGTGCCGGTGGAACCGGAGGTATAGATAATGTAAGCTAAATTTTCCGGAGAAGCAGAGACGAAAGTAGTAGGAGAAAAAGAGGGAATGTCTTTATCTAAGCAGACGATATATGCCTTAGTTTCAGGCAAAATTGTGATGAGATGCTGTTGGGTTAACAGCACTGGAGTCTGAGCATTTTGCAGCATCAATGCTAGGCGCTCTTTGGGCATGGCTGGGTCGAGCGGTAGGTACGCGCCACCTGCTTTGAGGATGCCTAGAATTCCAGCGATCGCCTCTAAAGAGCGATCGACGCAAATGCCGACAATCACCTCTGGTTTTATGCCTAATTGTTGCAAGTAATGGGCGATTTGGTTAGCGCGGGCGTTGAGTTCGCTGTAGGTAATTTGCTGATTTTCACAAACAGCAGCTATACGGTTGGGCGATCGCTCTGCTTGTTCTTCAAAGAGCTGGTGAACGCACTTATCGAGCTGGTAATCTGCTTTTGTGCTGTTGAATTCTACTAATAATTGATTTCGGGCGCGATCGCTCAGCATTTGGAGCTTGCCGATTGCGGTTTGTGGGTTGGTGGCTGCACTTTGCACTAAGGCGTAAAATTGCTCTGCCAAGCACCGGATACTGTTGTCTGCCAGGAAGATAGGATCGTAGTGAAACTCAGCGGCGAGCGAGTCTTTTTGGCGGTGGCAAGAGAGTTTAACTTTGAAGCGATCGCAGCACGCATACTGCTTGTAAATCGAAAAAAATACGCCACTAGCCGAATGCTTTCCGAGTTGTTCCTCAAACTCGAAACCAAATGGAAAGCCGGAAGAGTTGCCTAGATATTCGTGGGAGAAATATTCTTGATACTTGTATGCCTCGCGTTCTTCCTGCTGAATTTGCTGCAAGGTTTCCGCGAAGGAAAAGTTTTCTGTTAGTTGGCCCTGCAGCGGTAAAAATTTGGCAAACAGCCCAAGCGCTGGCTCTAGTTCTTCGTATTTTCGACCGTCGAATGCCACGCCAACAGCGATTTCTGATTGGCCAATCAGCCGCCAGAGCAAAATTTTCCAGCAAGCGAGCAAGAATGTAGAAAGTGAGGTGTTGTACTGGCGGGCGAGATCTTCCACTTTTGCCAGCAAAGCTAACTCTAATTTGACCTCAAAAGCTTGGGGAGTAAATTGAGCTGGCGCGTTAATTAATCTATTTTCAAACGGCAACCTTAAACTCGCTAGCGCTGAAAAATTATGCCCAGTCCAGTATTCTTTTCCCTCCGCCGCTTCCTCATCTTCGAGCAATTCATTTTGCCATTCGGAAAATTGAATGTATTGCACAACTTCATCGGTAATTTCTTCGCCGTGAAGGCAGGCGGCATAGCACTGGCTGATTTCTTGAACCAGATTTTTTAGTGTGCGACTATCGGCGCACAGTGCGGGCAAACTAACCAGTAAAATATGCCTTTCCGAGGAAAGTGTAATTAAAGACAAGTGCCAAACAGGATTGCGAGCGAAGTTGAATAAAGCGCTCTTTTCTTGCTGAAAAATATCTTCTAGTTTGGCTTCTTGCTCCTGGGGATTTACTTCACTTAAGTTAACCCAGTTCCACGAAACAGAGCTATGTTCGGAGATAACTTGTATAGGAATTTTTAGCCCGGCTTTTCGCTGAAAGCTTGTGCGGATAATTTCGTGACGGTCGCTAACTTTTTCTAAAGCTTTCTTTAGGCGATGGGCTTGAAGACTTCCCTCGATCGAAATAGCGGATTGAATGCGATAAGCAGGGCTGTCTTGCTGCAACAGCCACAGATAGTTTTGCTGGGGTGAAAGCCGAAATCCATTAATTGTTTGCATTGTTCCTATTTATCAAACCACTACTTTATTCTCGTTACCTTGGCCTGGAAGAGATGATATCAAATCCGTTAGCATCGGAATAGTAAATTCGAGTTCACTGTTGACGGTTGACTGGTGACGCCGTGAACAGTCAACCGTCAACAGTCAACCGTCAACAGTCAACATCATTCCGGTGTAACCGGAAATGATATGAGAGGGAATTAAATCTCTGATTCCGGAATCATTTCGCCCATCGCTACAACAATTTTTCGCGAACCGATAAATGGATTGCGACTGTGAGCGACCAGCATATTATCTAGCATTAAGATATCTCCTGCTTGCCAGGGAAAACTAACAGCAGCTTGCGCGTACACTGCATGAATTTCTTCCATTACCGAGTCTTCAATAGGAGTGCCGTCACCGTAATAAACATTGCGGGGGAGGTTCTCTTCTCCAAAAACAGAGAGCAAGGAAGCGCGGGTTGCCGCATCTAAGCAGGAAATGTGGTGCAAGGGAAGTTGATTGAAAAATACCATCTCTTTGGTTTTTGGGTGCTTGGCAATTGCGGGGCGAATTTTGCGAGTTCTCAAATTATTTCCTGCTTTCCACTCAAATTCCATCCCAGCTTGCCTGCAGTATTCCTCAACCACGGATTTGTCTTCGGTTTGGAAAAAATCTTTCCAGCTTACATCCAGTCCGTCTGTGTAGTTACGGACGTACATAATTTGCTTTTGGGCAAATTTTTCTGTGAGTTTCGGGTCTAGCAACTGGTAAATTTTACGGCAGTCAACAATCGGCGTTTCTCCGCCTTGTTGCGCTGGCTGAACGCAGAAAAACCAGATTTTCATCGGCCAGCGGTGCAGGTGCGAACTCTCGCTGTGAAATAAGATAGCTTTATCTGCTGGGTAAGGAGTTGAACCGTAAACTTTTCCGCTAACTCCTTCGCGTGGCAAATCCCCGTACTCGCCAAATAATTCCGAACAAATTGAGAGTGCAAACTGCTCGAATGCGGAAACCACAGGGCCGATGAACCCTCGAAAAAGAATCCCTCCATGCTGTAGCAATTTTGCCTCTATAAATTCGCGGTTATTTTTCGCCCAGTCTGCGAGATCGACATCGGCTACTGCGGGTTTTGCGACTAAAGGAAAGAGTTCGTCGGGGTGCAGGTACTCCGTTTTTATCAATTCGCCTTGCGGCAATCCCACTGGCTTCGGCTTGACGCTTTTGAATTTACTAAAATTGCTTTTTTCACGCTTTAATTCTTGCATGGCTTGTTTCTGTTTCTGCGCTTCTGTGAGAATTTCTAAAGTGTTCAAACGACTGTCAGGCTGCGCCACAATGCTGCCGAGGAGGGTTTCAAAGCGATTTGACATTTGAGCGATCGTCTCTCTGTCAAATAGGTCGGAATTATACTTCCAACTGCCGACAATTCCTGTCTCTGTTTCCGACACAAATAGCGCTAAATCAAATTTAGCCGTACCGCTATCAATTGCCACCGGCATTAAAGTTAAACCCGCCATTTCTAAATTCGGCATAGGCGCATTTTGCATGACGAATAAAACTTGAAAGAGCGGTGTCTGAGTCAGGCTGCGATCGGGACGCAGTTCTTCTACCAGTTTGTCGAAGGGCAAATCTTGGTGAGTGTAAGCTTTTAATGTCACCTCGCGGACTCGATCGAGCAGTTGGCGAAATGTAGGATTGCCGCGCATATCGGTTCGCAAGACGAGGATATTGACAAAGAAACCAATTAAAGCTTCAGTCTCAACTTGTGTGCGGTTTGCCAGGTCAGTACCGACTACAATATCTTCTTGGTTTGTGTAGCGATAAAGCAGCGTTTGAAATGCTGCCAACAAGGTCATAAATAAGGTGACATTTTGTTGCCGACTGAGTGCGTTTAGCGCTTCTGAAAGTTGCCAATCAAGCTGGAATTCTTGAATCTCAGCTCGATCGCTAGAAACAGCAGAACGCGGTTGTTTGGCTGGCAATTGCAGCGGGGGCAAAATTTGACCCAACTGCTGCTTCCAGTCAGCGAGTTTTGCTTCGAGAATTTCGCCTTGCAGCCAATTTGTTTGCCAAACAGCATAGTCGGCGTACTGTACAGAAAGTTCGGGTAGGGGAGAAGGTTTGCCACTGCAGAAAGCTTCATAAAGCGCCGCCACTTCCCGCACGAGTACCCCCATCGACCAGCCATCAGCTACGATGTGGTGTACTGTCAGTAACAGCAGGTATTCTGTCTCGTCAAGATGTAACAATGTGACGCGCAGTAACGGCCATTTTGTTAGGTCAAAAGGCTGTCGCGCTTCTTCAGCGGCGAGTCGCATTGCCTCGGCTTCTCGTTCAGCTTGCGATAAGTCTCTTAAGTTTACGATCGGCAATGTGAAATTAAAAGATGAAATAATCACCTGAGCTGGTCGCCCTTCTACCGATTTAAAAGTTGTCCGCAATGCTTCGTGTCGCTTGATAATCTCCTGAAAAGTTTGCTCTAGAACCGCTACATTGAGCGCCCCCTGCAAGCGCACGGCTGCTGGGATATTATAGGCAGGATTCCCCGGCTGCAATTGGTCGAGAAACCACAGCCGTTGTTGTGCAAAAGAAAGGGGCAATCCTCCCTGCCTTGACGCCCGATTGATGGGGGGTGCTTTCAGTTTTCGCTCGGCGCGATATTGCAAGAGGCTTTCGGTGATAGTTGCGACGGTAGGGGATTCAAAAAGAGAGCGCAAGGGCACTTCAACTTGAAAAGCTTCTCGCAGGCGAGAAATTGCCTGAGTAGCCAGCAATGAATGACCTCCCAATTCAAAGAAGTTATCGTGAATTCCCACTCGCTCTAAACCGAGAACTTCCGCCCAAATTTCTGCTGTTAATTGCTCGTCGGGAGTTCGAGGGCCTGTAAAATTATTCTCGAATTCTGCTGTGTTTGTGTTAGGTGCAGGTAGCGATCGCCGATCGATTTTTCCGTTAGGCGTTAAAGGCATTGCTTCCAGCAGCACAAACGCTGACGGCATCATGTACTGCGGCAGTTTTTGTTTGAGAAAGACGCGCAAGTGATTAATAAATTCTGAATGCGTAGGATCGGTGTCCCCCTGTCCGCCCCGGAGTTCTGATTTAGCAACGATATAAGCTACTAAACGCTTGTCGCCCGGATTGTCCTCTCGAACCAGTGCGATCGCTTCTCGCACGGCTGGGTATTGGCTGAGTACCGCTTCAATTTCGCCTAATTCGATGCGAAATCCGCGAACTTTCACCTGGTGGTCGCTGCGCCCGATAAATTCAATGTTTCCATCTGGGAGATAGCGAGCCAAGTCCCCGGTTTTATAGAGGCGTTCTGAAAGAATAAACGATGAAGGATGAAGGATGAATGAAGCATGAATTCCGTCCTCTGCAAAGGGGTTAGGAATAAACTTCTCTGCTGTCAGTTCCGGTCGGTTTAGGTAGCCTCTAGATAAGCCGGCACCGCCGATGTGCAGTTCGCCAAATACGCCAACGGGAACCGGCATTAAATAGCGGTCTAAGATGAAAATTTGAGTGTTAGCAATCGGGCGACCGATGGAAACTGATTCATATTTGCAATCAACCTGATAGAGAGTAGACCAGATAGTGGTTTCTGTAGGGCCGTATAAATTCCACACAGAAGCGCCGCGCAAAAGCAACTGATTGGCGATCTGTCGGGGTAAAGGTTCTCCCCCGCACAGTATTTTTAATTGATTGTTTCCCTGCCATCCTGCAGCTAAAAGCATTTTCCAACTGGCTGGAGTAGCTTGCATGACTGTCGCGCCAGAATTTGTTAATGTTTCTAAAAGCTTTTCCCCGTTTGATGCCACTTCTCGGCTGGCTACAACAACGCGAGAACCTGTTGTAATAGGCAGGAACAGTTCCAGCGCTGCAATGTCAAAAGATAAGGATGTTACTGCTAGCCAAACATCTCGGTCTGCGATCGCGAGTTGTTGGCGCATAGAACTCAATAAGTTAACGGCAGAGGCGTGGGAAATTTGCACTCCTTTGGGTTTACCTGTTGAGCCTGAAGTATAGATGACATAGGCTAAATTGGAGGAATTTTGTAAACCCACGACTGGCTCGTCGCAGCTCGATATGCCTTCCCAATCTGCATCCAAAAACACGATGGAGGCGCTATTTTTTGGCAGCGTTTCTAATTGCTTTTTCTGAGTGAGTAACACTGAAATTTTCGCGTCTTCCAGCATGAATGCAAGGCGATCTGGTGGATACGCTGGATCGAGGGGAACGTAAGCGCCACCAGCTTTGAGAATGCCGAGAAGCCCTACCATCATTTCTAGGGAACGCTCGACATAAATTCCCACCAAAACTTCTGGGTTGACACCGATTTTTTGCAAGTAACTTGCGAGGTTATTTGCTTTTTTGTTCAGTTCCCGGTAAGTCAGATATTCATTTTGAAAGACGACAGCGATCGCATCCGGCGTCCGCTCTGCTTGCGCTTCAAATAATTCGTGTACGCACTGATTTTTCGGAATTTCCAATTGAGTATTGTTCCACTCAAACAGCAGTTGCTGCTGTTCAGGTTTCGTCAAAATTTGCAAATTTGAAATGCGCTGTTCGGGATTGGCAGCTATACTTTCTAGTAAGGTTAGAAAATGTCCGGCTATCCGCCGTGCTGTGCTAGCGTCAAACAAATCTTGGCTATACTCAAGCGTTCCATTAATGCCCTCTAATCCTTCCTCCAGGTCAAGCGCTAAATCAAATCTCGCCGTGTTCCGTTCTATTTCCAAACTGCTCAACGTCACTCCTGGCAATTTTATCTGCGGCGTCCGAACATTTCGCAGAGAAAACAATACCTGAAATAGCGGATTATGACTTAAATCTCGTTCGTGGTGTATGATTTCTACCAGTTTCTCGAAGGGCAAATCCTGGTGGTTGTAGGCGCCGAGAGCTACTTCTCGCACGCGGGCTAGTAACTCTTTAAAAGTCGGGTTGCTCGACAGATTGGTGCGGAAAACTAAGGTGTTAGCAAATAAGCCAATTACTTCCTCGATTTCGCGTCGGTTGCGGTTAGCAATGGGGGAGCCGACTAAAATATCTTCTTGCCCGGTGTAGCGATAGAGCAACGTTTTAAACGCTGCCAGCAGGGTCATAAATAAAGTAGCTTTTTCCCGCTGGCTTAATTGGGCGATTTCCTCTGCGATCGCCTTGGGAATGGTGAATTTATGCACGGCACCTCGGAAGGTTTGTACTGCCGAGCGGGGGCGATCGGTTGGCAAATTTAGTACGGGGAGATTGCCTCCGAGCTGTTTTTTCCAGTAAGCAAGCTGCGTCTCTAAAACTTCTCCCTGCAACCACTGGCGCTGCCAACTTGCAAAGTCTGCGTACTGTACCGACTGTTCGGGAAGGGGAGAAGGTTTGCCAGTGCAAAAGGCTTGATAAAACGTGGCGAGTTCCTGGATGAATATTCCCATTGACCAGCCATCGAAAATGATGTGGTGCGTACTCAATAGCAGCACCCAGTTTGAATCGCTCAAGTGCAGCAATTTGGCACGCAATAAGGGTGCTTGTGACAGGTCGAAAGCAAGTTTTGCTTCTGCGGCGATTAACCTTTCTACTTCGCGAGATCGTTCAGTTTCAGGAAGCGATCGCAAATCTATTTCTAAAATTTTCAATTCCAGGTTTGAAGCGATCGCCTGAACGGGTTGCCCGTTTATTGTCTTAAAAGCCGTTCGCAAAACTTCATGACGCTTGACAAGTTCGTTGAGACTGCGATCGAGGGCTCTCGCGTCGAGTGTTCCCGTCAAACGCACGCCGGCGACGATGTGATAGGTAAAGTTGCCTGGAGTTAGCTGCTCAAAAAACCACAACCGCTGTTGAGCAAAGGACAGAGGAAAAGTGTTAGACTCTCGACTTTGAGGCAGAATTTTTTCTAGCGAAACGCTTTCTTTTTTATGGTTGAGCCGCTGCAACAGCAACTCGCGTTTTTGGGGAGAAAGAGCCGCGATGCGTTCGATTAAATCACTCATTTGCTGACTCCTTGCTGGGCGAGAATTTCCTGAATTTGTGCTTCTGAGAGTTGATCGAGGTCTGCTAACACCCTCGCTAGCATTTCACTGTCTGTTTGTTCGGCTTGCTTTTGCGCGATCGCTACTGCAAAATCGGCGACAGTAGCCGACTCAAATAAACGGTGCAAAGGCAACTCTACCTGAAATGCTTGGCGCACTCTAGAAATTACTTGAGTTGCTAATAGGGAATGCCCTCCTAATTCAAAAAAGTTGTCGTAAATGCCGACTTTTTCAATTTTGAGAACTTCCGCCCAGATAGCGGCTAAAACTTCCTCGATATTTGTGCGAGGCGCGACAAAGTTTTCTGTCAACTCCGGTCGCATTTCGTCAGGTGCGGGCAGTGCTCGTCGGTCTACTTTTCCGTTAGAAGTTAAAGGCAAACTTTTGAGGGTCGCAAAAGCAGAAGGCACCATGTACTCCGGCAATTTTGACGTTAAAAAATTGCGAATTTCCTTGTGGGTAGGTGCTTGTTTCTGCTCGGAAATCAAATAAGCCACGAGGCGCTTTTGTGCCATCTCGTCTTCCCGCGCCACAACTACAGCCTGCGCGATATCTGGATGTTGCCCCAGCACCGCCTCAATTTCTCCCAATTCAATGCGGAAACCGCGAATTTTTACTTGGTCGTCAATTCGCCCGATAAATTCGATGTTTCCGTCTGGCAAATAGCGAGCCAAGTCGCCGGTTTTGTACAGTCGCGTCTTTGCTTGCGTGTCAAATGGATTGGGAATAAATTTTTCTGCGGTTAATTCAGGGCGGTTAAGATATCCGCGCGCCAAATTATCACCGCCGATGTACAGTTCACCAGATACGCCTATCGGCACCGGCTGCAAGTAAGAATCCAAGATATAAATCTGAGTGTTGGCAATCGGAAGACCGAGTGGAACTGTGTCAAAATCGCACCCTATTTTATCAAATTCGACTTGATAAGTCAGGACACCTACAGTTGTTTCTGTTGGTCCGTAGTGATTGAATACTGAGCAACTGGGAGCCAGATTGCGAAGTGTTTTAATTAAGCTCCAGTTGGTAGATTCACCTCCTAAAATAAGCCGTTTACCAGGCAAAACTGACTTGGGTTGAGAGGAATTTAAAAGGGCGGCTAGGTGAGAGGGAACTATTTTGAGGCAGTCGATGGGATTGCTGCTGAAATATTCACCCAGTGCCTCTGGATCGGTGGCGCGTTCTTGGGAGATAATATGCAGGCAACCGCCGAAACAAAGGGCGGGGAAAATCGCTGTGTTTCCTAAGTCGGCGGCGAAGGTGGAAACGGTAGCAAAACTGGCATCGGCTGGTAGGTTTAATTTTTCCTGAATGCTGTGCAGGTAATTGAGCAGTTGTCGGTGTTCGATCGCGACTCCTTTGGGGATGCCAGTGGAACCGGAAGTATAGATGAGGTAAGCTAAATTGTCTGAAGAGGCGCGAGCGGTGTAAGATGCAGAAACAGTGGGAATTTCTGTATCGATGCAAACAATATTTGCCTGAGTTTTCGGTAAGCTTTCGATGAGCCGCTCTTGTACGAGCAAAACCTTTACCTGAGCATCTTCTAGGATTAGCGCTTTGCGCTCTATTGGGGTCGTTGGATCGATGGGTAAATAGGCGCCACCGGCTTTGAGTACGCCCAGCATTCCTAGGATTGTTTCTAAGGAGCGATCGAGGCAAATGCCAACAAAGACCTCTGGTTCAACTCCCAAGTTTTGCAGGTGATGGGCGAGTTGATTGGCGCGATCGTTGAGTTCTCGGTAGGTGATTTGTTCACTTTCAAAGACGACGGCAATGCTGTCTGGGTTGCGTTCTGCTTGTTCTTCAAAAAGCTGATGAACGCATTTATTTTTCGGGTAATCTTTTTGAGTTTGGTTAAAGTCAATGAGAAGTTGCCGACGATCGCGATCGCTCAGTATGTCTACCTGACTGATAGCGACTTCGGGATTTTTGACTACGCTTTCTAAGAGCGCCTGAAAGTGTTCTGACAAACGCTTTATATCTCCCGCAGCAAATAAAGCGGAATCGTAGTGAAATTCAGCGCTTATGGAATTGCACAGGCGAAGGCAGGAGAGCTTGAGTTTGAATGGCTCTAAGCAGGCATCTTGCCGAACAAGGGAAAATGAAACGTCTGAATTATCATAGTTCTTAGGCTCTCCTTGAAACTCAAAGCAGACGGGCCAAAAGCTGCTGCTTTTTTCTTTTTCTAAGATTTCTTCCCAGCTAAAATATTCTTGCCAGTTGTACATCTCGTTGAGATTAAGCTCAACTTGCTGCCTCGCTTGTGAGAAATTTAACTCGTCTTGCACTGGGCATCGTAGGGGTAAGTATTTGCACAGCAGCCCCAGAGAGTGTTCTAATTCTTCATATTTTCGACCGTCAATCGCTACGCCGATTATCGGGTTTGGTTCTCTGGTAAGCCGCCAAATGAGAATTTGCCAGCAAGTCAGCAGGAAGGCAGAAATATCGCTTTTGTGCTTTGGGGCGATCGCTTCCAGGCTGTTTAACAAATCACCCCGAATTTCCACCCTTTCTACTTGTGGCTGAAATTCCGCTTCTCCATTCTTCTTTTCCCAAGGAAGCGTTAATAAATCCCAAGATTCAATGTTCAGCTTTCGCCAGTATTCTTGGCCGATTGCCGTTTCTTCTGATTCGAGTAACTCATTTTGCCACTCAGCAATATCGGCATATTGCATTAGCTCATCGGCTGGTTCTTCTTGGCACGTATAGGCTGAGTAGGAAAGACTGAGTTCGCGGGTGAAATTTTTCAGGGTGGCACTATCTGCAATTAAGGCAGAGAAGTTCGCCAGCAATAGGTGCTTGTCTTGGGCCAGAGTGACTAAAGAGATGTGCCAAAGTGAGCCGCGCTCAAAATCAAAAGGAAGCAGGTTTAGTTGCTGAAAAAGCGCTGCGATTTTAGCTTCTTGTTCTTCGGGAGATAAACCGCTGAGATTGTGTTCCGAGATAGGAACTTCACCAGTGCTGGCGATCGCTTGCAGGGGTAGTGTCATCCCAGAAAAGCAGTGAAAGCTGGTACGCAGGATTTCGTGCCGATTCACGACATTTTGCAGCGCACTTTTAAGCATCTCTTTGTCGAAATTTCCGGTAATTAAAATTGCACCTCGAACGCGATAAGTCTGTTGGCTTTTATTTTGCTGTAACCCCCACAAATGCCGTTGCTGTGGAGAGATTCTAAACCCTTCGATTGTTTCGTTTTGCATTTCTAAAGTTCCTTTAATAAGCCTAAATATCTTGACAGCTCAACGCTTCTGCCATACCGACAACAACCCGACGCGAACCAGAAAATGGCGTGCGTCCGTGCGCGGCTAGCATATTATCTAACAGCAAGACATCTCCTTCTTCCCAAGGGAAAACAATCGTTTCTTGCTGGTAGCAGCGACGAATTTCGTCTAATATAAAATCTTCAATGGGCGAGCCATCGCCGTAATAAGCATTGCGGGGTAAATCTTCCTGTTTAAAAGAAGTTAAAAGCTCTTTGCGAACGGCGGGTTCGAGATTGGAAATGTGGAAGAGGTGAGCTTGATTAAACCACACCATTTCCTGAGTTTTTGGGTGCTGGGCGACGGCTTGACATATTTGCCGAGTTCTTAAGCGATCGCCACTTTTCCATTCTAACTCAATTCCCGCTTTTTTGCAATACTCTTCTACCTCAATTTTGCTATCAGTATTGAAGACATTTTGCCAGGGCAAATCTACGCCACCGCCGTAATTTCGCACATACATAACCTTTTTTTGGACCAACTTTTCTCTAATCTTTGAATCCAGGCTTTCAAACACTTTGCGGCTGTTAGCGATCGGAGTTTCTCCTCCCTCTTCTGCTTTCTTGACGCAGAAAAAAGCGATTTTCAGCGGCCAATTTCGAGAATAAGCCATTTCATTGTGCAGTGGGATGAATTGCTCGGCAGGATACTCGGTGGAAGTGTATATATTTCCGCTCACCTGACTGCGCGGAGTCGAGCGAAAAGAATATTCCAACAAGTCGCCAGCAATAGTTTGAATAAACTGCTCGAAACCCTTCACCCCGCCGACTTCAAAGCCTCGAAAAAGTATTCCTCCATGCTTCCATAACTGTGTTTCAATTGATGAGCGATTGTTCTGTGCCCAACCTGCGAGATTTAATTTTTCTACTGTTGGCTCAACAACTAGAGGTAGAAGGTTTTCGGGCTGGAGGTAGGCGGTTTTGACTAATTCCTCGGAGGACAGGGTGACGGCTTTGCGCCTAACTGAGCCTAAGTTTTGGGAATTGAGATTCTTTGTTTCTGTATTTGTCATAACTTTTGCTTTGGTGAAATTCTTGCGATTTTTCCCGAAAAAACCTGAGAGATTGAGCCATCATTTTAAACTTTTCATGACTTTGCGTTTAGCCATTTTTAATTTTTGAATTCCCGAAAGATGAATTTGTTTTTCCTGCTCGATTTGGTGCTGCCTTTCTGCTTCGGCAAGAATTTCTGCCAAGTCGTCGATCCTGATATCTGGCTGGATGACTACCTGGTTGAGGAGGATTTGAAAACCTCTCACCATTCGGGCAATGGTCGCAGGCTCAAATAAGTCTGTTTTGTACTCAAATAAGCCTTGAATTCCTTCTGAAACCTCCCAGAGAGTGAGGCTTAAGTCGTGTCTCGACATACCGACATCGGATTCCAGAATGCTCAAGGTCAAACCAGCTAACTCCAGGGGTGGCATGGGCGCATTCTGGAGTACAAACCACACTTGAAACAGGGGGTTATAGCTGAGATTTCGCTCTGGCTGCAATTCCTCCACAAGCTTTTCAAAAGGAACATCGGGGTGAGCGTAAGCTGCTAACGCTACCTCGCGTGTTCGACCGAGTAGTTCGCGGAAAGTTGGATTACCTGCCGTGTCAATTCGCAGCACTAAAGTATTGACAAAAAATCCAATTAATTCCTCTAATTCAAGGAGGTTGCGGTTGGCAATAGGAGAGCCAATAGCGAGGTTTTCCTGCTTTATTTGGCCGGATAGCAAAGATTGAAATGCTGCCAACAACGTCATAAAGAGGGTGACATCTTGTTGCTGGGCGAGTGTTTTCAGCCTTTCAGTTAAAGAAGCATAAATCACAAAAGATTGCTGCGACCCTCGGAAAGTTTGCAAGGGAGAGCGCTGCTTATCTGTTGACAGCACAGCTAAACCGCCTCCCAATTGCTGTTTCCAATAAGCGAGCTGTTTTTCTAATTTCTCTCCCTGGAAATGCTGCCGCTGCCAACTGGCGAAGTCGGCATACTGTACGGGAAGTTCAGGCAGCCCAGAGGGTTTGTCGGTGGAAAAAGCTTCATAAAGTGCGGCTACTTCTCGTACCAATACCCCCATAGACCAACCATCAGAAATAATGTGGTGTATCGTCAGCAGCAACACATATTCTGCCGAACCCAGTTGCAGCAGAGTGGCACGCAGTAAGGGCGATCGCGTTAAGTCAAAGGGGCGTTGGGCTTCTTCAAGAGTACGCTGCTGTATTTCAGCTTGCTGCTCAGTTTCTGGTAAATGTCGCAAGTTTACCACCGACAAAGCGAAATCCAAGGAAGGAGAAATCAGTTGAACAGGTTCCCCGTCCACTTCTGCAAAAGCAGTCCGTAAAACTTCGTGACGCCTGACAATTTCATTGAGTGTTTGTTGCAGTGCCGACAAATTCAATTGCCCTTGCAAACGCACAGCAGCAGGAAGGTTGTAGGCAGGGTTTTCGGGAGACAATCGATCGAGAAACCACAGCCGTTGCTGGGCAAAAGAAAGGGGGGCAGAATTTTGCTGCGATCGCCTGGGAATGCGCTGAGATTGCTCAGCCTGTACTGCCTCTTTGCCCAATGCTTTGAGGAGGAGCGCTCGCTTCTGGGGCGAGAGGTTTTTCAGCCGTTCTGAACGATTAGTAGACATCATAATTCACCTCCTGGCAGTGGTCGCTGTTTGTGATAGTTAAGGAAAGCTTTGCTGCTATTTTGATCTGGTCGTTTAATACAATTTTGATATCTGCTTCAGTGGTGAGGGGGTTGGCAAGGACGACTCGAAAAGCAACAATGGGAATGGTTTTGCCATAACAGGTGTTTTGCAGGGTTGTTCGCGATACGAAGGTGTGACCGGCTCGCCGCTGGGCATCCTGAAGGCGCTCGTTAAATTGATTCATGAAGTGGTTGTCTGCTTCGGCTAGTTGTTTTTTGGCTGCTTTTTCCCTGAATGTTTCTGGAATGTAGCGGTATAAAAGAATATTAATTTCTGGTTCTAGCAGCAATTCAAAGGCTGGATTTTCCCGAATTAAATTTGCCAAGTGCTGCGTTTTATGGATGCCTGCATCTATCAAAAACTCATAGCCTTGATGGCCGATGATATTTAACGCGGCTTGCAAGTACAAACTCGCACCTGGTCGAGAGCCTTCGAGAGAACGCTTACCTAGATCGATGGAGTCTTTTCGCACCGTGTAGGGCGCGTGTTTTTCAATAACTTTGGCGGTTTGGGGATTGCGGAATAAAACCAGACCGATTCCCATTGGCAAATACATTTGTTTGTGTCCATCTATGGTGACGGAATCTGCTAGTTCAATGCCTGCGAATTTGTGTCGGTGACGTTCGGAAAAAAGCACGGGGCCACCCCAAGCGGCATCGACGTGAAAGTGAGCGTTTGCTTCTTGCGCGATCGCCGCTATTTCTGGAAGCGGATCGATACTTCCCGAATCGGTGCTGCCTCCAATACCGATAATTGCCAGAATGTGCCGATTGCGATCGCGACATTCGGCTACAGTTTGGCGCAGCGCTGCCAAATCCATGCGGTGATTGGAATCGGTGGGGATTTTTAGGAGATTGCGATCGCCAATGCCTAATAAACCGGCAGCCTTTTCAAAAGAATAGTGCATCAAATTGGAGCCGATTATCACCATTCCTTTGTAGCCGTAAAACTCTAAAGCTGCGTACAAGCCTTCTTTTTCAATGCCACTAAAGTTATTTTTTGGCCCTAAAGAAGCGTTGCGAGCGCACCACAAAGCTGTGATATTAGCTAGGGTGCCGCCCGTTGTCATGATACCGAGCGTGCTGTCACTTTTTTGAATGTGCTGGTTATAAAAATCCTCTGAAAAATCGTAAATTAATCGGTGCATCATTGCCAAAGTCTGGCGCTCGCAGGGGCTTAAAACTTTGGCAGTTTCCATCTTGACTAAATTTTGATTCATCGCGGTTAACAGCTTCGCGATCGGGCGCACAAAATAGGGAAGTGCGCTAGTCATGTGACCGATATATCGGGGGGAAGAGGTGTGAATGGAATGGGCAACGAGGGTTTGGGTCAAATCATCGATATAATTGCCAACATCTGTAGGAAGGGCGGGAATTTTGTTTTCCCTAAACTCCTGAATAATTAACTCTAAGTCAATATCTGTACTAGCGGTTTTTGCGTACAAAAAGTCTTGAACTAGGGCAGAAATTCGCTCCTCCATTGCTTCTTCTGCCAAAAAGGACTTTTCTGAAGCACTGAATAGCTCCATTAACTTTTCTTCAAGTGGGGTAACAGAGGCTTTTAATGGCTGCATTACGTCTTGAGACTCTTTGGCTTTTACTGTTAGTTTATTCATCCCGAGTTCATCCTGTTAAATGGACTTTTAAAATCTCCTATTCCCCACCGAAGCCTTAAAGAGAAAAGGGATTTTTGTTTTTTTTCGCCAACCCGATATTTATTCAGTCAGCATCACAGTTTGTGCTGACTCTCCATCACTCTTCTCTAAGAGATCGAGCAATTTATCTATCTGGTTAGAATCGGCGTTTGCCAGAATTTCTTCCTCGATTAGTTCAGCTAAATTCTCAATGGTGGGAGCGGCAAAAAAATCGCACAGCGCTAACTCTATCCCAAAGCACGATCGCACTCGCGATATTAACTGTGTTGCCATCAGAGAGTGACCGCCGAGGTCAAAAAAGTTTTGGTTTGTTCCTACTTTTTCTAGCCCTAAAAGAGCCGTCCAAATCTCAGCAATTTCTTTCTCTGTGGGCGTTTGTGGCTCAGTGAAGGCTGTTTCATCAGAAACATAATCGCACCTTTGAGATAAGGCGAGGCGGTCAATTTTTCCGTTGGGCGTTAATGGCAGCGCATCTAATAGCACAAAAGCTGAAGGCACCATGTAATCGGGCAGTTTGTGCTTCAAGAATGAACGCAATTCGGAAATAACTTCTGGGTGCGGATTTCTGAACCCTGAGTTAGGAACTAGGTAAGCGACTAGGCGTTGACTACCTGGTGTGTTTTCCTGAAGCAAAACAGCAGCAGTGGACACAGAAGAATGTTGAGAAAGTGCTGCCTCTATTTCTCCTAGTTCGATGCGGAAACCGCGAATTTTTACTTGGCAATCGCCACGACCCAGAAATTCTATATTACCATCCGGCAGGTAACAACCGATATCGCCTGTTTTGAAGAAAACTTTTTGATGAGAATTACCGAGAAAATGTAATTTTTCTTGCCCAAACGGGTTAGAAATGAATTTCTCCGAGGTTAAGTCTGGGCGGTTTAAGTAGCCCTGTGCCAATCCATCGCCGCCGACGTAAATCTCGCCGGGAATTCCTATGGGAACGGGTTGCAAATTGCGATCGAGCAGGTAAATTTGCGTGTTGGCGATCGGGCGACCGATTGGAACTTTCTCGACACAGTGAGTTGCATCGTACCACGTCACGTCAGCAGCTACTTCAGAAGAGCCATAAAGATTGATTAATACCCGCTGGGGCATCTGCTCTCGAAATTGCTGGCAAAGTTCCACCGGCAGAGTTTCTCCGCTGCAAATCCAATATTTTAATTGAGGCAAACGCCTGTCTAAATCAGGGAAGGAATCTAAGATAGCGCGCAACAAAGAAGGAACTAGCACCAGTCGCGTTACATTTTGCTTTGATAAGGTTTGAAGGAATTGGTTAATATCTTTGACGGCTCGATCGGGAATAATCACAGTGGGCAACCCATGCAGCAAAGGAGCAAAGATTTCCCAAACCGAATCGACAAAATTTAAGGACGTTTTTTGACAGCAAATATCTTCTTCGATGATAAAAGGGTAGGGGTTCCAAAAACAGCGATTGACTGTGCCTCGGTGGGTGCCGAGTACGCCTTTGGGAGTGCCTGTCGAGCCGGAAGTGTAGAGGACGTAAGCGAGGTGATCGGCTTCCACTTTAACAGCGGGGTTGCGATCGCTCTGGCGGGAAATTTCTTGCCATTCAGCGTCGATACAGACGACTTTAGCGCTGTGTTCGGGGAGGGTTTCTAGGAGGTTTTTTTGAGTCAAAAGCACCGGAACTTTTGCGTCGGCCAGCATGAACGATCGGCGTTCTTGGGGATAAGCAGGATCGACAGGAACGTAAGCGGCACCGACTTTTAAAATGCCCAAAATGGCTACCAGCATTTCCAGCGATCGCTCTAAGCAAATTCCCACCAAAACTTCGGGTTTTACACCGATAAATTGCAGGTAATGCGCGATTTGGTTGGCTTTGGCATTCAATTCGCGGTAAGTCAATTGTTCATTTTCGCAAATTGCAGCCACTGCATCTGGAGTTCGCTCTGTTTGCGCTGCAAATAATTCGTGAATTGAGGAATTTTTGGGGTAATCCGCTCGGGTGTCGTTCCACTGGACAAGTAATTGCTGGCGTTCGGCGGCGCTCAATAGGGGCAATTCTGACAGTTTCCGCTCAGGATTGGCAGTCATTCCTTCCAGTAAAGTTTGCAGGTGTCCGAGCATCCGCGCGATCGCACTTTCCTCAAAGCAGCTACGATCGAAAATAATTTTCAGCGTCAATTCCGCACCGGGCATCGCCATCACCGTTAGAGGATAATTCGTTGTTTCCAAGGAGCGAATATTCTCTACTTTTAAGTTGTGAATCTTCTCCTGCAAAGAAGCATCCGAAGGATAATTTTCAAAAACGACCAAACTTTCAAATAGAGGTAAACTCCGAGGAACTTCGCTCCACCCCTGCACCTCAATGAGGGGGCTGTACTCATACTGCCGCGCCTCAACTTGTTGCGCTTGGAGTTCTTTCAAGCAGGATAAAATAGAATCATGTGGGTCAAATTTTACCCGCACTGGCAGAGGATTTACGAATAGCCCCACTACCGATTCCGCACCAATTAACTCTGGCGGTCGCCCGGAGACAACCGTACCAAAAACCACATCTTCCTCGCCGCTGTATCGGCTCAAAAGTAGCGCCCAAGCTGCCTGTACGAGGGTATTTAATGTTAGCTGATGCTGCCGCGCTAAGGATTGCAGTGCCGCGGTGGCTGTTGCAGAAAATATCACCTGCTGTTCGCCACTATTTTCTAAACGGTTTCCCGCGACAATATTGCCCCGGGCGATCGCAGTTGGAACTGCAAAACCTTTGAGAGTTTGCCGCCAAAATGACTCAGCCGCAGATAAATCTTGCTGGTGCAGCCATGCGATGTAATCCCGATAAGGGCGAGGGCGTTTGAGGTGCAATTCCTCGCCCTGGGAGAAGGCTTGATAAAATGCAAAAACTTCCTCAAGAACGATCGCCAGCGACCACCCATCTAAAACTAAGTGGTGGTGGCTCAAAATAAACTGAAAAGTATCTGTTTCTAACTGCGCCAGTGCAATGCGAATTAAGGGAGCTGATGTCAAGTCAAAGCCCTGCTCGCGATCGGCTTTTAGGAACGTTTCTAGCTGCTGTTTTTGTGCGGAAGCCGAGAGCGAGCGCCAGTCCATCTGCTGCCAAGATAATGCAGCCTGCTTGCGCACCGCTTGCACGGGTTCTTTCAATTTTTCCCACACGAAACAAGTCCGCAAAATGGGATGCCGTTCTACAACTTTTTGCCAACTATTTCTCAACGCAGAAACATTGAGATCGCCGCGTAAGACGCACAGCAGTTGCCCGAAATATACGCCCGATTCTGCCTGGTAAAGGGAATGAAAGAGAATGCCCTGCTGCGCTGGGGAGAGGGGATAAAAATCTTCGATATTGCCTTTGGTCATATTAAAGCTCTCCCAAAATTGCGGTAATGTTGTCTAAATCGTCCTGGTTCCACTGGCTCCACTTAAACTCTGCAAAGTCAGAAGGAGTGCAGCCGCCGGCCTCGGGGGACTGACAGTATTGAATTAGCGATCGCAGCGATTCTATAAAGCCCGTTGCCAAATTTTCAATGCTTTCTCGTCGGTGAATGTTTTCGCTGTACGTCCAATCTAATTGCAGCTTGCTGCTGGCAATAAATCCGTTAATTTCCAGCAGGTAACGCCTATTTCCGCGCGGGCTGCGAAGGGGGCCACTAGGATTGGAAGACAGCATTAATAAAGAAGACTTCGGCAGCACTTGGTCAAACTGTCCGAGATAATTAAAGCTTACCTCAGCTTGCGGCAATTTGTGCAATTTTTTTGCATTTTCTGGGTTTAAATATCGTAGGACACCGCACCCAACACCGCGATTTGGCACTGATCGTAATTGCTCTTTCACTGATTTGAGGGCAGCCCCTTGATCGGAATGTTTTTCTGAAGTTAACAGGACGGGGAAAACTGCTGTAAACCAGCCGATTGTGCGCGACAAATCTACTCCTTCAAATATATCTTCGCGCCCGTGACCTTCTAAGTCCAGTAAAAGTGAGTTATTGCCTGTCCAGCGTTCAAATGCTTGAGCTAAAGCAGTTAGCAATACATCATTAATTTGAGTGCGGTAAGCGGCAGGTACTTCTTGTAAGAGCAGTTTTGTTTCTTCAACACTCAAAGCAACGGATACTGTCTTTTCAGATGCAACTAAATTCGTTGCGTTTGGGAAATCCACCGGCAAGCGAGAAGTTGGTTGGTGAGAAAGGGCGAACCAGTAATCGAACTCTCCCTGCAATTCGGGCGATCGCGCCCACTCATGCAAGCGTTCTGCCCACTGCTTAAATGAGGTTGTTTTGGGCGGTAGCGCCACTGTTTCGTCGCGGCTAATCTGGCTATAAGCTGTCTGGAAATCCTCAATTAAAATTCGCCACGAAACCCCATCAACCGCTAAGTGATGAATGACCAATAACAAGCGATTTGGCTGATGTTTGCCCAAGTCAAATAGGGCAGCGCGAAGTAATGGCCCCTCTGACAAATTCAAACTCGCTTGCAACTGAGCGGCGGCGGTTTGGAAAGCGGCTTCTCGCTCCTCTGGAGGTAGCGACGACAAATCAATGCAGGTAAACGGAGCAACCTCGTCGGGATTGGCGAGCTCCTGCAGCCAGCCAGATTCTCCTCGCACAAAACGCAGGCGCAGCGCGTCGTGGTGCTTCATCAATTCTTGTAAAGCTGACTCAATTAATGCAGGTTCGAGAGGTTGCTGCAACTCTAAAAGCACCGCCTGATTCCAGTGGTGCGGATCGGAGAGTTTTTGCTCGAAAAACCAGTGCTGAATCGGTGTCAGAGGAACTTCGCCAATGATTAATCCCTGTTCCGATTGTTGGGTTCCAGTTGTATCGGCGACGGTGGCTAACTGTGCAATAGTTTGGTGCTGAAACAGTTGTTTTGGTGTAAGTCGCAACCCCGCTCGATTGGCTTGAGAAATTACTTGAATGCTGAGGATAGAATCGCCGCCCAATTCAAAGAAATTGTCGTCAATTCCCACTTGTTCTAACCCCAATACTTGCGCCCAAATTTCCGCTAGGGTTTTCTCAATAGCCGTGGTTGGCGCGGCGAAGGCTTCTTCGAGTTCTGGCCGATCGCGATCCGGTGCAGGTAGTGCCTTGCGATCGATTTTGCCATTGGGTGTCAGTGGCAGCGATTCCAGCATCACGAAGGCAGCAGGCACCATATACTCAGGCAGCTTTTCTTGCAGGTAGCCGCGCAGGTTGCTGATGCTTGGAAGTTTGTCTTGGTTAAGCACGACATAAGCGACTAAGCGCTTGTTGCCCGAACCGTCCTCGCGGGCGATCGCCACAGCATCCCGCACGGCGGAGTGCTGTCTCAGGGTTTGCTCAATTTCTCCCAATTCGATGCGATAGCCCCGGATTTTCACTTGGCTATCAATTCGCCCCAGGTATTCGATATTTCCATCTGGCAAATAACGCGCCAAGTCGCCAGTTTTGTATAGGCGCGCGTCGGGTGAGTTGCTAAAAGGATTTGGAATAAATTTCTGGGCCGTTAATTCGGGACGATTCAGATAGCCTCTGGCCAATCCTGCGCCACCGATATGCAGTTCTCCCGGTACTCCCAGCGGCACGGGATTGAGAGTTCGATCTAATAAATAAATCTGCGTATTTGCAATCGGGCTGCCAATGGGTGGCATTCTCTCGGCACCTTTTTCAATTAAAGCAAAGGTTGAATAGGTGGTATCTTCTGAGGGTCCGTAAAGATTGAAGACTTTCTGAATGTGAGGAAGCTGGTAAAGCCGCTGCGCTAAAGTATTCGGCAGCGGTTCGCCAGCTAAATTTACGGTGCGGACTGTTTCGGGAATGCCGTTGATTCGCAGCAGTTCTGCGCACGCGCTGGGAACGGTATTAATCAGCGTTACTTTTTCCCCTGTTTTTAAAGTGGGCAGGTGCAAGGCATTTTCTGCCAGGATGGCTGTGCCGCCCCAGCTTAGAGGCGCGAATAGCTCGAAAACTGACAAATCAAAGCAAATGGATGTCGAGAGGAGAACTCCTCCCAGTTCTTCGGGCGAAAAAACCTCTTTTGCCCAGTGCAAAAAGGCAACGGCGCTGCGGTGTTCGATCGCAACCCCTTTGGGCCTGCCCGTGGAACCTGAGGTATAAATTACATACGCTAACTTAGAGGGGTTTTGCTGATTAAATTTAAAATCCGAACCTGACTTTTCCGAAAAATTCTCTTCCTCTTGCCACCGATCCAATCCGATGACTTTTGCGCTGCATTCTGGCAGAATTTTTAACAATTTTTGCTGGGTTAGCAGCACGGAAATTTGAGCGTCTTCTAACGTGAAAGCTAAGCGATCGCGCGGGTAGGCTGGATCGAGCGGAACGTAAGCGCCCCCGGCTTTTAAAATTCCGAGAATACCGATCGCCATCTCAAGCGATCGCTCGACACAAATTCCCACCAAAACTTCTGGCTTGACGCCAAGGTGTTGCAGGTAATGCGCGAGTTGGTTGGCTCGTTCATTCAGCTCGCGGTAAGTGAGTTTTTGGTCTTCAAATACGACTGCAATGGCATCAGGAGTTCGCTCGACCTGCGCTTCAAATAATTGATGAATGCAGCGATCGCTCGAATAATCGGCGCGGGTGTCATTCCACTCTACTAATAACTGATGCCGCTCTTTTTCCCCCAGCAACGGTAGATATTCAATCCGCCGCTCTGGGTTGGCAGCTATGCCCTCCAGCAACGCGAGAAAATGCCCCGCCATCCGCCTAATAGTTACCGCATCAAATAAATCGGTACTGTATTCAAACTGACCGCTAATTTCTTCCTGCTTTTCTTCTAAATGCAGCGTTAAATCAACTTTTGCTGTCTGATTGTCAACATCTAAAAGAGTGAGATTGAGTCCGGCGATTGATTCCGCAGCAACAGGTGCAGTTTGCAAAACAAAAGCAACTTGGAACAGCGGATTGTAGCTCAAATTGCGATCGGGTTGCAACTCTTCAACCAGTTTCTCAAACGGCAAATCCTGGTGAGCGTAAGCTTCTAAACTCACCTCCCGAATGCGATCGAGCAACTGCCGAAAAGTGGGAGCGCCTGACAAATCAGTTCGCAATACCAAAGTATTGACAAAAAACCCGATTAGCCCTTGAATTTCCGCTCGGTTGCGGTTGGCGATGGGAGAGCCAACGGGGATATCTGCCTGTCCTGTATAGCGATAGAGCAACGTTTTAAAGGCTGCTAGCAGCATCATAAACAGGGTGACATTTTCCTGGCGGCTGAGCTTTTTGAGGGCTTCCGTTAGCGTTTTCGGGATGAGAAATGATTCTTTCCCGCCCCGATAGGTTTGCACCGGGGGACGGGGGCGATCGGCTGGCAATTCCAGCAAGGGGGGAACGCCACTGAGCTGCTTTTTCCAGTAGTTAAGTTGAGTTTGCAAGCGTGAAGCGAAGCTATCCCGCAGGGAATCGCCCGCAAGCCATTCCCGCTGCCAAATAGCAAAATCGGCGTACTGTATGGAAAGTTCGGGAAGTGGGGATGGTTTGCCAATCAAAAACGCTTCATAAAGTGCTGCTAATTCTTGCAGAAAGACTCCGATGGACCAGCCATCAAAAATAATGTGATGCAGCGTCAACAGCAAGACATATTCCTCAGCATCTAACTGTAGCAAACTAGCTCGCAACAGCGGCCCTTTGGTTAAATCAAAAGGTTTACTAGCTTCTTCTGCAGCCAGTTGTTTTACTTTTTCTTCTCGCTCACTTTCCGACAATTTTTGCAAGTCTAAAACTTGCAGCCCGAAATTAAATTGCTGACCAACCACCTGCACGGGTTGACCGTCTACAGTGGAAAATGTCGTCCGCAAAGCTTCGTGACGGCGCACAATTTCCTTGAAACTTCGTTCTAGCACTACTACATTTAGCCTGCCTTTTAGTAACACAGCCGCCGGAAGGTTGTAAAAAGGGTTTCCCGGTTCCAATTGATCGATAAACCACAGTCTTTGCTGGGCAAAAGAGGTGGGAAATGCAAATACTTCTTCTTCGGAAGCATTCGCCAAGTCGCGAGTATCTGTTGGAGGTTTTTCGGAAAAATGCACCGTCATTGGATTAGTAACTGGTAGTTGGTAATTGAGATGGCAGCCGATATTTGGGGATTGGTTATGAGTTATGGGCTGCAATCCCATGACTCATCACTGATTTGTGCTTAGCGCAAAGAGGACAATTTCATGCGGTACGCCGATCGCGAAACAGGCGCGATCGCGGGTTCTTCAACGGCCGTATTTTTGTTTTTGGCTTCAGAAATCTTTTCTGCAAGTACGGCGAGCGATCGTCCTGCAAAAATATCGCACAAAGGCAATTCTATCTGACAATATTCTCTGACTTTTGCTACTAATTGAATTGCCAGCAGCGAATTTCCTCCTAGTTCAAAAAAGTTATCGGCTATGCTTAACTGTTCGATGCCGAGAACCTCACAGCAAATTCTCGCTAACATTGCCTCAATAGGCGTGCGTGGTGCCACAAAAATCTTTTCTGGTTGAATCGCGGCATCCGCTTCAGGCAGTGCCTTGCGGTTAACTTTGCCGTTCGCCGAAAGCGGCAGCGCGTCCAGAATTATAAATACAGACGGCACCATATAATCGGGCAGTTTTTCACTCAGAAATTGGCGCAATTCTTCAACCGCAGGGGCAGCATTTTGTTGGGGAACGATATATGCTACTAAGCGCTTTTGACTGTGATTTTCTCCGAAGGCGGTGACAATGGATGCTTTGACTGCTGGGTGCTCGTTCAAAGCAGCTTCAATTTCTCCTGCTTCGATGCGGAATCCTCGAATTTTAAGGCGGAAATCTTCTCGTCCTAAAAATTCGATGTTGCCGTCAGGGAGGAAGCGCCCTAAATCTCCCGTTCGGTACAAGCGATCGCCCGTGACGGGGTGCGTGACGAAGCTAGCGCGAGTTTTTTCTTCATTTCGCCAGTATCCTTTTGTCAGTCCAACTCCGGCACAGCACATCTCGCCGGCAACCCAGACGGGACAGTCTTCTAGCCTTTCATTCAAAATGTAATAGCGTGTATTGGCGATCGGCGATCCGTAGGGAATGCTCTTCCAAGAAGGGTCAACCGTTTCTACCGGATACCAAATATTCCAAAGGGTGGTTTCGGTTGGCCCGCCGACGCTGACAACTCGGCATCCTTTGACGATCGCCCTTAACCTCTCAGGCAGCGTGATCGGTATCCAATCTCCGCCGAGAAACGCCCAGCGCAAGCACTCTGGCAACACCTCAGAACGTCCGGCAGCGTAATCGAGCAGCATTTCCATCATCGGTGGAACCGAGTTCCAAATGGTGACGCGCTCTTTGACCATCAATTCAGTCCAGTGAGCGGGGTCTAACCGTTGTGCGGCATCGGGAATGACGATCGCGCCCCCAGCAGCTAGGATGCCGAAAATATCGTAAACCGACATATCGTGGTGCAGTGCAGTGACTGCGATCGCGCGATCGCACTCTGCCACATTAAACACTTGGTTGGTTTGAGTGATCGCATTGACTGCACCTCGGTGCGCGATCGCCACGCCTTTCGGCAAGCCAGTTGAGCCGGAAGTATAAATCACATAAGCTAAATCTTCCGGTTCCTGCACCGACTCCAAAGCTTCGCTGCTTTCGGCAGCCAATTCGTCGGTATCGAGACAAATTCGCCGCACATTTTCCGGCCATTCCAAGCGCTGATTTAATTGAGATTGCGTCAAAACAATCTCAACTTCGCCATTTTCCAGCAAATGCCACAGCCGCTCTTTTGGTAGCGTCGCATCTACGGGCAAATAAGCTGCCCCGGATGCGAGAATGCCCAGCACAGCGACGATTTGCTCCCATCCTTTTTCCACAACCACGGCAACCAACTGGTTGGGGCGAGCTCCCAGCTTCCGCAATCGGTGAGCGACTTGATTCGATCGCAGATATAGTTCCTCGTAGGTGAGGGTGCGATCGCGCGTAATGATGGCCGGTTCGTGCGATCGCGACGCGGCTTTCTCAGCAAACAATTCGTGCAGCAATACATCGGGAATGGGTGCCTCAATGCTGTTAGTAAAGGCTTGCTGAAACTGCACCGTTTTCTGCCAAGTTTCCTCTTCATTGGCGAGGCGTTGCAATAGGCGACAGTAGGCCTCAAACATATCGTCAATCATCCTTGGCGGGAAGAGTTCTTCCACCGCATCCCAGCTAAAAGAAAGCCCGTCAGCAGTTTCGGTAAATTGCGCGTCGATCCAAACTTGCGGCGTTTGACCGATAATATGAACCAGTTCTCCCAATTCTTGAATGAGAGAAAAGATAGAAGTATCTTCCCCTGGCGCGTTTTGCGGATCGATCGTAAACACAACTGGCATCAACGCTGCGGTTGTACCTTGCGCTTGGGCGAGTTCTCGCAAAACGCGCACGCCGCTGACATATTGGTGTTCTAAATCTTGCCAAAGTTGTTCTTGCAGTCGCTTGGCTCGTACTTCAAAACTTTCTGGCTTTGAGTTGTCTATTTCTAACAGAGTAAATGAGGCAAATTCTCCGATAATTTCCTCAACTTGAGGATGGAGGGGAAGGCGATTAAAGCGCGGCACGTTGAGGGTAAACCGAGGCGTTTTGCTCCACAAGGAGAGAACCTCGGCATAGGCAGCTAGCAATAAACCCGTAGGAGTGAGGCTGGCGCGAGCTGTGCGCGTTTTGAGGCGCTGCCAGGTTGGCAAGTCTAGGCGATCGCTCCAGCGTTTAAATCGCGGCTGTGTTAAGGAATTCGGCTGTTTGGCGAGGGGCAATTCCGGCGCTGGTGGCAGGGTTTTGAGGCGATTGCGCCAGTAATCTAAGGATTGCTGGTAAAATGGGGAGTTTTCTAAGGCGATCGCAGCTAACACGCAATCGCGGAAAGACAGTTGCAAGGGCGCGATCGCAGTATGGGGATTGCGGTAAAACTTTACCAAATCGCCAAACAAAATTTGAAAACTCCAGCCGTCTATGCACAAGGCGTCAATGCTGATGTGGAGCCGGATGCGGCAATCGCTTATTTGCGAAGCGCAAATCTCGAATAGCGGCCAGCGATCGAGCGGCAGCACTTGGTGCGAAAGGCGATCGCGAATTGCTTCGAGTTTTTCACCGGCAACCTCTGGAGCGAGCGATCGCACATCCAAAACCTCAATTTTATAAGCGGGTACGTTTTCCAGAATTTGCTGCTGTCCGTTCGGAAGTACGATCGCCCGCAGCATATCGTGACGCTCTACAACTCGCTGCCACGCGAGGCTAAACCGCTCTAAATCTAACTCGTCGCTCTCAATTTCTACATAGCCGTGAATGGCAACATTGCCCATTTCAAAGAAGCTATTTCTCCCGATCCAGTACGCCTGCTGCATTTCATTGAGCGGAAAGGGTTTGTAGCGATTTTGAGGATCGGGGGCGATCGCGGGCAGTGAAATCAGGGGTTCGCGCGACTGCTGGCTCTTAGCTTGTGCGATCGCAACTGCCAGACTGGCGACAGTAGGGGATTGAAACAAGCAGCGCAATGATAGCTCGACTTGAAAGCGATCGCGCACCTTGGCAATTAGTTGAGTGGCTAGCAAAGAGTGACCTCCCAACTCAAAGAAATTGTCATTGATTCCCACCTGTTTTAAACCCAGAACCTCCGCCCAAATCTCCGCTAATACTTGTTCCTCTAAAGTTTGAGGTGCGATAAAATCGGCGTTTGACTTGTTGGTTTCCGGTGCGGGAAGTGCCTTAAAATCTACCTTGCCGTTTGGCGTTAATGGCATCGCTTCTAAAAACATGAAACTGGCAGGAACCATATAATCTGGCAGTTGTTCCCGGAGAAAAGAGCGCAGATTTTTAATCAGTGCAGAGTTGCCAATGCTGAGTCCTGAGTTTAAAACGAGGTAAGCAATTAAGCGCTTTTGGCCTGAATCTTCCTCTCGCGCCACAAGAACTGCCTCTTGCACGTCTGGGTAATGGCTGAGTGCAGATTCGATTTCTCCTAACTCAATGCGGAAACCGCGAATTTTCACTTGACGATCTGTGCGATCGAGAAATTCTAAATTACCGTCGGGAAGATACCGGACTAAATCGCCTGTTTTGTAAAGGCGATCGCCTTGCACGTTGCTAAAAATATCGGGAATAAATTTTTCTCTATTCAGCTCTGAACGGTTGATATATCCTCTCGCAACCCCCGCACCTCCGATATAAAGTTCGCCGGGGACTCCGATCGGAACAAGTTGCAAATTAGCATCGAGTACATAGGTGCGGGCATTTGGAATTGGACGACCAATCGGCAAGGTTTTTGCGGAGTTTTTAACCCCAGAGGGCGCAGAGGGCGCAGAGGGGAGAGAAGAAGAGGAAGAGGAGGAAGAGTCGCACCACGTCGCGACAATGGTTGTTTCTGTGGGGCCGTAAGTATTGACTAGCCGCACTTTTTCTGATAAGCACTTTTGCCACTGATTGAGCGATGTTGAAAGTGCGGTTTCTCCGCCAATAATTGTCAAGCGCACTGACGGGGGAAATTCTGCGTTTTCGATGCTGAGTCTGGCAGTTAATTCGCGCCAGTAAGCGGTTGGTAAATCTAAGACGGTGATTTGCCATTCCCGGCATTTTTGCAGGAAGGAAGAAATGCTGTCTAACATGGAATTTCCGCGCAGTACCAAAGTGGCGCCTCGCGTTAAACAGGGATAGATTTCTTCGGCGCTGGCGTCGAAGCTGAGGGAAGCAAATTGGAGAATGCGATCGCCTGGTTCGATGCCATATTCTACACTTGCAGCCTGCGTATAATTTGCCAAAGATTGATGCTGCACCATCACTCCTTTTGGCTTGCCAGTAGAGCCGGATGTATAGATGATATAAGCGAGGTTTTCTGGCTGGACGGCGCTATCAGGATTTGACTTGTTTTGTTGAGCGATCGTCTGCCACTCTGCATCCAAGGAAATTACATAAATATTATTTTGGGCTGGCAAGTTTACTGCTAATTGCGTTTGCGTTAGCAGTACCTGAATGCCAGCGTCTTCTAACATGAAAATCAGGCGTTCTTTGGCATAGTTCGGATCGAGGGGTAAATAAGCGCCACCTGCTTTTAATACGCCTAAGATTCCGACGATCGCATCGAGCGATCGCTCCATATAAACGCCGACTATGGCATCTGGTTTTACGCCGAAATGGTGCAAGTAATGGGCAAGTTGATTCGCGCGATTATTTAATTCTTGGTAAGTCAAACTTTGGCATTCAAATCGCACCGCAACCGCATCAGGCGTTTTCGCAGCCTGCGCTTCAAACAAACGGTGAACGCACTCATTTTGAAACGAATTTATCCCAGTATTATTCCACTCAAATAGAAGTTGCTGGCGTTCTGTTTCTGCAAGCAGGGGCAAATCTGATAGACGCGCGGAGGGATTCGCCACTATGCCTTCTAATACTTTATGAAAGTGTCCTGCCATTCGCGCGATTGTAGCCGCTTCAAATAAGTCTAAGCTGTACTCAAACCAGCCTCTAATAGCTGTGGCTGTGGCTTCTAATTCCAAAGTTAAATCAAAATTTGCTGTGCCGCTGTGAATCTGTTGGCAGTTCAGGCTTAAATCAGGCAATTCTAAGGCGAATTCAGAGGCATTTTGAAAGGCAAACATCACCTGAAATAACGGCGAGTGACTTAAATCTCGATTCGGCTGCAATTCTTCTACCAACTTCTCAAACGGTACATCTTGATGCGCGTAAGCGCCTAATGCAACCTCTCGCACTCGATTCAGCAACTCTCGAAAAGTTGGATTTCCATTTAAGTCAGTCCGCAGCACTAAAGTATTGACAAAAAATCCAATTAATGATTCGGTTTCGCTGCTGTTGCGGCTGGCAATTGGTGAACCGACGAGGATATCTTCTTGCCCCGTGTAGCGGTAAAGCAGTGTTTTGAATGCTGCCAGCAATGTCATAAAGAAAGTAGTTTTTTCGCGGCGACTCAATTGCCTAATTGCCTCGGTTAAGTGCTCTGGCAATTCAAATAACTGCCTACCTCCCTTGTAACTTTGAACGGCGGGACGAGAAAAGTCTGTTGGTAAATTTAGAACCGCTGCGCTGCCACTTAACTGCTGCTTCCAGTAAGTAAGTTGAGTTTCTAATATTTCTCCCTGCATTTGTTGGCGCTGCCAAGTTGCAAAGTCTGCATACTGAATTGGCAGCGGTGGAAGCGGGGCTAAATTATTCTTAGTAAAACCTTCATAAAAGGCAGCTAGTTCCCGTAAAAACACGCCCAAAGACCAGCCATCAAAAATGATATGGTGGGCGGATAAAAGCAGAGTATGTTCTGTTTCTGATAGGCGCAGGAGTTGGGCACGGAGCAGATGTGGTTGAGTTAAATCAAAGGGCAATTTTGCTGCTTCAGTAGACAGTTTTTGCGCTGCTTTCTCGCGTTCCTCCGGGGAGAAATGGCTCAAATCTATCAGCGGCAATTGGAAATTTTTCGCATCACAAATAACTTGTCTATGTTGTTTTTCACCACCAGCAAACGCAGTTCTTAAAATCTCGTGTCGCTCGATAATTTTCTCAATGCTTTGCCTGAGTGTTTCTGCATTGAGTTGTCCTGTAATCCGAACTGCACCGCAGAGGTTATAGAATGGGTTTCCGGGTTCCAATTGGTCGAAGAACCACAAACGCTCTTGGGCAAAAGACAGGGGAAGATGGCGCGATCGAGAAACTGGCCTTGGGACGGCTGCTTTGGTATTTCCTGTTAGTTGCTCTAGAATTTGCACTGCCAGTCGAGCAATGCTCCTATCCTCAAACAAATCGGCAACCGATACAGTAACGCCCAAATCACTTTCAATTTGATTTTTTAACTCAAAAATTCTTAAAGAATCTAGTCCAAAGCTACTGAGCGGTCGATCGATAATATTTTGTGTTTTATCGCTGGCACTGAAGTGGATTGAAGATTCGTCTTCAGTCGGCTTTAGCTCACATCTTGCACCATTCTCAATTACTTTTTTAGGAACAGGCAAGATGCCTGTTCCACAAGAAAACTCATTCTTTGTGGAACGGGCATCTTGCCCGTTCTTGACAATGGTGCAAGATATCAGTTTTAGCCGACTTTGGCTATTAGCCGGGGAATGAATTCCCCGGCGGTTTACCTGCTGCCAAAGGTAAGCTTCAAGCAGCGGTTGCCGTTGTTCTAACTCTGATTTCAGCAGAATTTCTCGCGTGAGTTCATTGTCGATTTCCACCGCATCAGCTAACTCTAAAATGCTACTCGCGATCACTTCCAAATTGTCAGCTAGAAAGTCAGCACAGGCGGCGCGACGTTGAATTTTACCGCTGGTAGTTTTCGGAATGCTTCCGGGCTTGATCAGCACTACTCCATAAACTTGCACTTCATATTCTTGAGCAATACTGGAGCGGATGGCGCTGATAATTTCCTCGGCATTATCCGGCGCTTTGCGAGATTGTAATTCTTGCACGATAACGAGCTGTTCTTCGCCTGCGACTTCCACCGAGAATGCCGCGATCGCCCCCTGCCGCAAACTGGGATGGCTGCGCTCTGCTGTTCTTTCTATATCTTGGGGGTAAAGATTGCGACCTCGAATGATAATCAGATCTTTTAGTCGCCCTGTAATAAACAGTTCTCCGTCGCGTAAAAAGCCTAAATCTCCTGTTCGCAAAAATGGCCCTTCGCGGGTATCTGAAAGATATGCTTGAAAAGTTTTTTCTGTCTCTTCTGGGCGATTCCAATAGCCTCGCGCAACTGTTTCGCCAGCTACCCAAATTTCTCCGACTTCGTGCGGCTGGCATTGCGTCAGAGATTCGGGATTGACGATCGCAACTAGAGTGCCAAATTCAGGGAAACCGCAGCCGACTAAAGTTCTCGCGCCACGATCGCCTTCGACAACTTCTACAATGTGATTATTTTCCAGCGCCCCAGCGTCAACAGGTAAGAAACTCGGTGTTATTCCGCTGCGAACCGTGGCAATTTTTAGCGTAGTTTCTGCCATTCCGTAAGCAGGACAAAAGGCATCCGCCTGAAAACCGCAGGGTTCAAAAGCTTTGGTAAATCGCTCTAGGGTTTCTTTGTGAATGGGTTCTGCGCCGTTATAAGCCACGCGCCAACTACTCAAGTCGAGCATTTTTTGGCCATCGCCCAAGATGTTGCTTATTTTGCTAGCACACAAGTCGTAAGCAAAATTTGGCCCGCCGCTGTGGGTAGCTTTGTAGCGCGAAATCGCTTCCAACCAGCACATCGGGTTCTGAATAAACGCCGCTGGCGGCATGAAGTAAGAGGGAATTCCCAGATACAAAGGTTTGAGCAATCCGTCAATTAACCCCATGTCGTGAAACGGGGGAAGCCACGTTACGGCAACGCTTTCGGCATCGTGGTGAAAGCCTCGGTGAATGTATTCGATGTTGTATAAAACGTTGGCGTGGCTCACCATTACGCCTTTGGGGGTGGAGGTTGAGCCGGAAGTGTACTGAAGATAAGCCACTTCGTCGGGATGGATGGGTGGCTGCTGCCACTTTTCCCCGTCATCGGCAAGCATTTCTGCTGTCAGCCAGTGCAGCCCTTTGAGTTCCGGCGCTTGCTCGCATAGCTGCTCTAAATTTTCCAGGTGTCGCGCGGGAGCGATCGCAACTGTTGCTCCTGCATCTAGGGCGATCGCACTAATTTTCGCTAAATTCCGTTTCAGCTTCGGCGGATAGAGGGGAACTGCGATCACTTTGGCGTACAAGCATCCAAAAAAGGCGGCGAGATAGTCCAATCCTGGCGGGAAAAGCAGTAAGGCTCGTTCGCCAGTGAGCCCCAATGTCTGAAGTCGCGCGGCGTGCGATCGGGCGATCGCGTCTAACTCTCGATAAGTCAAACTGGCGGTTTCAGTTTTTCCGTCTAACAGAAATGTATATTTCTGCTCTGGTTGGTGTAATGCTCTGTTTTGCAGGAGTTCTACTAAAGTACAACTTTCGGTGAGTTGGTTTCCCTTAATGCTTGCGTCACTCATCGATTCTTTTTACCTATAAATCTTGTTTGCAGTACGCCAACCAGTTCCGCCAAATTCTTTCCACATAGACTTTCTGTGGACAGTTGTCGGGCGTTACGAGTCTCCCATCAGCGTGTTTGAGTCTTCAATCCGGGTATTAGCGCTTGTTTTGAGTTTTTTTTGTCGATCGCGCTGTTCGGCAATGGCTCCGGGGCGATTTCAGTCCGAGCCAGCTTCGATATCAGCTTCAGGGGCTTTACGGCTATCGACTTTAAGCATCCTATGCTAGATGATATTTATTGTCAAGAGTCTAGCAGCAAATTTGTTGACTGCTATGGTTTCCTATATGACAATCTTTTCTAACTCTTGCCATAGCATTTTAGGCGCTGGTTTGTCTAGCCCTTACCGCAACCATAATATGCAAGTGGTACACAACTAGCTAGAGGGGTCTAACCCCCTATCTTAAAATGCAATTAGTTTTCATTAGTTAACTCTTGACAGATGTAACTGCTGTGTTATCTAATTAAGGCACTTTCTCATTAAGCCCCCAGCGACTACTTCCTTTAACCGAGGAAAGTGCCCACCGTGGGCGATCGTCTAGAGCGCCACCGGACTGAGGCGTTCGCCCTCACGCGCTTTCTGCCAGACAAAGGCGGATAGCGACGGGAGAATCGGATCGAACTGCGCCCGACAACTGGGCCGGATCTTCCGCAGGTCAGTTTCACTCCTGCCCACAAGAGCAGCAACGCTGCCACAAATCATGTTGTGCAAACAACGCAAACCACATATCCGAAGTTCTATCAATTGTTGATTCAAGACTAATGAACATATCGCAGAAATTATTAAGTAGCCTTGGGCTGGCAGGAGTCGTGTCGGCGGTAGTAGCTCAGTCGGCGTGCGCTTCCAACATCGCGCAGGTGACGGGCGTTCGCCTCAACCCCACGTCAGAAGGCATTGAAATCATCCTAGACACTGAAGATGGAAGACCCCTGCAAGTCTTCACCACCACCTTTGGCGAAACTTTACAAATTGATGCCATCACCGCTCAACTGCGACTACCGGGGGGAAATGAGTTTCGTCAAGACAAACCGGCTGCGGGAATTGCTTCTGTCACCGTTACTCCTTTAGATAACAACAGCATCCGAATCCGAGTCATTGGCGAGAGGGGCCAACCAGTCGCACGGGTGATTCCTAACGCTGCGGGTCTGATTCTCAGCTTACAACCCACCTCGCAGATGACTGCTCGCCCGCCTGCACCGGCTCCTACAACACAGCAGCCGGGGACACCCGCAGCACCCGTGCCACCGACCGGGCAGCAGGTAGAGATACCCGCAGAACCCTTGCCACCTACAGCGCAGCCGCCTGGAACGCCAGGAGAACCCTTACCACCTACAGCGCAGCCGCCTGGAACGCCAGGAGAACCCTTACCGCCGACAGCGCAGCCACCAGGAACGCCAGGAGAACCCTTACCGCCGACAGCGCAGCCGCCAGGAACGCCCGGAGAACCCTTGCCGCCGACAGCGCAGCCGCCTGGAACACCGACACAGCCACCCGGAACGCCACAGGTGGGGAGAAACCCGATTGAAATCGTCGTCACTGCAACACGAACCGCAGAAAGAGTGACGAACGTGCCGCGCTCTATAACGGTGGTAGACTCACAAGAAATTCAGCAGCAGGCAGGGCAATCGAGAAATGTGGGGGAAGCTCTGGCAAATCAGGTTCCCGGTTTCGCGCCCCCGACTCAAACTACTGCCACTTATGGACAAACTTTGCGGGGTCGCGACGTTTCCGTTCTGATTGACGGTGTGCCGCAAACGACCAATATTCAATCTTTTGGCAGAGAATTTAGAAACATCGATCCCAGCGCGATCGAACGCATTGAAGTAGTGCGGGGTTCTACCGCAATCTACGGCGCTCAGGCTACAGGTGGCGTGATTAATATTATTACTCGCCGGCCAACTGAGGAAAGGCTAACTGCTGTTACTGAAGTGGGCGTCAGTAGCGCTTTAACAAACACAAGAGATGCTTTAGGCTTTAACGCTCAGCAGACGATTTCTGGCCGAACGGGCAATTTCGATCTGACGGGTACTGTCTCGCTCTCTAGAAGTGGAGCTTTTTACGATGCCAAAGGCGATCGCATTCCCTTTTTTGAACTCGGCGGAGACAGCAGCACCCTCTTCAACGTGATGGGCAAAGTCGGGGTAGATTTGGATACCGAACAGCGGCTGCAACTAACTGTCAATCACTATCGGGAAACCCAAGATCCCAATGTGATTCCAGACTTTAGTGTTGACGACCAGGAAGGACGGCAAAAAGCCCGCGCCATCCGAACCGGGGAGTTGGATATTGACGGGGAAACACCGGGGAATAAAAGTACACAGCTCAACCTAAGTTACACCAACCAAAACCTTTTTGGCAGCAGCCTTCAAAGCCAAATCTACTATCGAACGAATTCCAATGTAGGTGTTCCTTCAGATTACCGCACCTCCGATTTCTTTGGACCGTTTGTCGGTGTTACTCGTTCGCGAGCCGAGAGCGAACAGATAGGAGGTAGACTGGCGATTACCACTCCTTTATCCCGTGCCGAAAATCTTCGATTAACTTGGGGTTCTGACTATATTACTGAAGATAGCAAACAGCGTTTCGACTTGTACGATCCGGAGAGATTTGACGCAAGTGGTGGCCGGGTTTACCGGAAAATTTCCGAGCGTCCTTTCGTCCCTCCTTACACTTATGACAGCCTTGGCTTTTTCGGTCAATTGGAATGGAATATTGACGATATCGTCATTCTAAGTGGCGGGATACGTCACGAACGCGTCGGGTTAAACGTCAATGATTATACCACTTTTAACGATCGCCAGATCGAAGGAGGCGATCGCAATTTTAACGCCACCCTATTTAATACAGGGGCTGTCTATAAAATTACTGACAACTTCAACATATTTGGCAACTTTTCTCAAGGTTTCTCAGTCCCTGATTTCGCCCGCATCCTCCGCCAACCCCCCGACAATTTTGTCGGAATTGAATCTTCTTTAGAAGTAACTCAACCGCAAAAAGTCAACAACTACGAAATTGGCATTCGAGGAGGGTGGCAATCCGTGCAAATGTCGCTTGCCGCTTTTTACAATACCTCCGATCTAGGAGTCAGTTTTCAACCAGTTGGCAACACAGGCCGCCTGGAACTCATCCGCGCCCCAGAACGCATTTACGGCTTAGAAGGAACTGTGGATTGGCAACCTGGACGAGCATGGTCGCTGGGCGGGACTGCTACTTATATTCAAGGCGAATATAAGGAGGAAGGCAGTTACATCGCCCTCGATAGCAGCCGAATTCCACCGCTCAAGCTAACAGCTTATGTTCAAAACGAAACTTTGCCGGGATGGAACAATCGGTTACAGTTATTATATTCTGGAAATCGCGATCAAGCCTTCAAAGACGGCTCGGATGGCGGCCCGATTAGCAGCTATCTCACACTGGATTACGTCAGCGCGGTTAAAATTGGCTCGGGGCTGCTACAAGTCAAAGTCGAGAATTTATTGAATAATCAATATTTTCCCGTGATCTCCCAATACTTAGCTGGATTTGGCTCGGACACCTCTAATTATGCAGGGAGGGGTTTAACTCTCAGTGTTAATTACCGCCTTAACTGGTAATTACAGCAGATTGCAGGTTGATGAGGTAGATTCAATATCCCCGTAGGGACACTCCAAGAACCCATTGGTGTCAATTTAAGCTGTTAGTCCGCTAGTCCTCGCGGCCACCCGCTAGTCCGCCAGGGGTTGAAACCCCTGTCTAATAGCTAAAGTCCTATTGCATAGGACTAATGAGTTGAAAAGTGTTTTTCTCAGTCCTCATAGCGAGGACTTTAGCTTTGAGACAGGGAATGAATTCCCTGTCGGACTATCGGTTTTACCTTAATGAGAACAGTTAACGGCTTTGAGAAAAATTTCGAGATGAAGTTCCGCAAACTCGCATTCAAACTGCACTTGTATTTGGGGTTGGTGGTAGGAATATTTCTAGCAGTAATTGCTTTAACCGGTAGCTTGCTGGTTTTCAGCCCCGAAGTCGAGCGGTTCTTCAATCCCCAACTCCTGCAAGTAATTCCTCAAGCCGAACGGATACCGCTGGAAAATGTCCTGCAAATTGTCGAAAAAGCTTATCCGCAAAATCAAGCTCTTAGTATCTTGCTGCCACGCTCAGCGAAGGATATTTGCCAAGTTTCAATGCTGTCAAAGAGTGAGGAAATAGTTAGCGTTTATGTCAATCCTTACAGCGGAAAAATTACGGGTGGGCGCCTTTGGAAAGAAACTTTTACAGGTTTTATTTTTACGTTACACGCGGAATTAGCTGGAGGAGAATTTGGTCATCTTGTTGTCGGCATTTGCGGTCTAGTAATGCTAGGACTAACTTTTACGGGTTTGGTATTGTGGACGGGTTGGCGCAATTTGGCTCGCGGATTTTCTATTAATTGGAAAGCTCACTGGCAGCGGACTGTATTTGATTTACATAACGTTTCTGGCATTGTATCGGTCGCTTTTCTCATACTCATATCCGCTACAGGAACAGCGATAATTTTTTACGCGCCTGTTGAATCGACTTTGTATTTGCTAACCAATGAAAAGCCACAGCCAGCATTGACTTCTCATCCCCAATCTAGCAGTTCGAGGCAAAACCTTGACGAAATCTTACACCAAGTTAATACCGTTTGGCCGGAAGCTAAAACCACTTTTATTTCTCTGCCTTTGAAGCCTGAAGCAACTTTTAAAGTACGGAAAAAATTTCCCAATGAGCCGCACCCAAACGGGATTAGCACCATTTATCTCGACCAATACAGTGGCGAAATATTGCAGGCTGACAGTGTAAATTCAGCTTCTGTAGCAAATCTAATTCTCAACTCGCTTTATCCGCTACATATTGGCAGCTATGGCGGAATTTACTTGCGGCTTGTACACGCGATCGCAGGATTAGCAGCGTTTGTACTGTTTGTTACGGGTGTAATGATGTGGCGGCAGCGGCATTTGGCGAAATTTTACCGCAAGGAGGCGAGACAGCAATATGAAGAATTATCTCCACTGAGCCAGCAATGGCCTTGGTTTTAATGAGAGCGGCCTGCGGTTGGATGCGGGTGTAAATCGATTTTAGATTTTAGATTTTAGATTTTAGATTGAAGCATTGACCCCACGGATAAATTCGGGGGGCAAGTTTCTCGGATACAGGTTTTTTATTTCTGGGTCCTGAGTCTGCTTTCGGAATGAATCCGGGGGCTTGTATCCTGGATGCTTTCGGTCATTCTCCTGCCTAAAAACCCCTATCCTCTGAATTTTAAATCCTATCAATCGCTTATTCCATGCAAAAATTTATTCAACTCTGGCTCGGACAAACTGCTTCGATGATTGGCAGCGCTATGTCCGCGTTTGCGCTGACTATTTGGATTTGGGAGTCCACCAGTCAAGCGACAGCTTTGGCTTTGTTGATGTTTTTTACTCAATTGCCACGCATCTTGCTTGCTCCGGTTGCTGGCATTCTCGTCGATCGCTGTAATCGAAAAGTTTTGATGGCGATCGGTGATGCGGTTTCAGCTCTGTTAACGCTCGCTATCCTATTACTTTATATCAGCCAAAACCTGCAACTATGGCATTTATATGTAGCGGGTGCAGTTAACGGAATTTTTGACCAAATTCAGCAGTTAGCTTACTCAGCAGCGATCGCCACAATGATGCCAGAAAAGCATTACAGCCGCGCTAGCAGTTTAAGTTTTTTGGCAAGTTACGGTGCGAGTATTATTGCTCCGATGCTGGCGGGGATTCTCTATTCTGCGATCGGGTTGAGCGGGATTTTTACGATCGACCTGGCAACTTTTACAATAGCGATCGCCACCTTAGTATCTGTCAAAATACCCCAGCCCGCGATCGCCTCCAATCCCCAGCCGACTCGCTTTCACCTATTGCAAGAACTCAGCTTCGGATTCCGCTACATTGTCGAGCGTCCCAGCCTGCTGGCCTTGCTGGTGTCCGTTTCGCTATTCTGGTTTGCTCACGACATCGGCGCGGCCCTCTACTCACCGATGATACTGGCACGCACCGGCAACAATGCCAGAATCCTCGGTACGATCCTTTCAGCCGCCGGCGCCGGTGGCGTTTTAGGAGCATCGATCGTCAGTATTTGGGGCGGTCCCAAACGCCGAATCCGGGGCTTTCTGCTCGGCATGGCAGGCGCGGGCTTGAGTAAAATAGTCTTTGCTTTCGGTCAGGCGCTTTCCATCTGGATTCCCGCTCAATTTTGTTCGTCTTTCAATTTCCCCATCCTCGGCAGTTCCAACGAGGCGATCTGGCTGGCGAAAGTCGCACCAGAAGTACAGGGGCGTGTTTTTGCTACCAGAGCAGTTATCGTGCAATTGGCGTCAGCGATCGGTTTATTGATCGCAGGCCCCCTTGCCGATCGCGTCTTTGAACCCGCCATGCAACCGGGAGGTTTTTTAGCAGCTATTTTTGGCGGGATTATCGGGACAGGTGCCGGTGCTGGCATGGCTTTGTTATACGCTATCTCCGCGCTGGGCTTATTCCTCGTTGCAGTCGGTGGGTATGCTTGCCGGCTGCTGCGCGATGCGTAAAGGGGAAACGGAAAGAGGTTTTCTTCCTTTTTCCTGACATCCGTTATATCGTTTCCGGTTGCATCGAAATCATAAAATCGAGTCAACAGTTAACACTCAACCATTCAGTTTTTCGACCCGCCCGTCAATAGTCAACAGTCAAAAGTCAAAAATCACGGACGGTGCAACCGGAATTGATATTACATCCGTTACATCCGTTACACAATCCGTTGCCGAACTTCCTTCTGCTAGAGTTTCTGGCGCGAACTCAGGTGAGCTTCAATTTCCGATCGCGATCGCCATACAGGGCGCAATTCCTTGCGAGCAAAGAGCTGCAACTGATCGCCTGCGTGGGGCGAACCAGGTTGAGTGGCGTTACCGTAACTGTTTAGCGCCATCGCTTTGACCGGATTCGAGAACTCAATCGCAGCGACAAAAGAATCGCCCGCAACCGCTTGAAAGCGATCGTCCTTCCCAGGAGCGAACCATACTGAGCGAAATACACCTAAAGCACCGTCAGCTCCATTTGCAGGCAGATTTGCCTCCCCAGGCAATCGGAAGACTTCCCCCCATGCCACATCTAACGCGCCATAAGTTACCTCAACTTTGGCTGCTGTCGCTTCCAGCACCCGCACGGCCTCCGCAGGATTTGCCAACCCGTCTGGCGTCGTTAGCGGCGCATCTTCGCTCCAAGGTTTAGCGAATAACCGATCGGCATCCATCGCTTGTTTCCAAAAGGCAAACAGCACCGCACCGCGACTGTCAGCATCGACTTTCCGATCCCAAGTCGCGAGAACTTCCGCAGCGCGGCGGGCTTTTTCACTGCCTTGCCGTGCGGCGGGAATTAAATCATCGAGGAGGCGATCGGCGAGTTCTACCTGAGTAGAATGTTTGTATTGAATCAATTCATCGAAAGAGATTTTTTCATCTTCTAAGAGCATTTTTGCCGATCGCTGCGATCGCAAATCCATCGGGCCGCGCGGTGCCATGTAGGCGGGATAATTATCGGGTGCGATCGCGCTGGGAAACGTCGTTGTCCAGGGGGGATCGTTGGTATTTTGCAACCAACCGCTGGGCGGATCGACAACGCGCGGCAAATCCGCATAGGGATGATTTTTGGTCCACAAAGTCTCTGACGTATTGCCTGGAATCGTGCCTGACCAGTATTTAAAATCTCCGTTTTTGCGTATGGGGACTTGACCGTTAAACAAGTGCATGATATGCCCCTCACGATCGGCATACATGACGGTAAACATGGGAATTTCCAAGCGCTTTAAAGCGGTTTCAAATTCAGAAAAATTCTTTGAGCGTGCCATATCCCACCACTGCTGAAGGGCTGCTGGTTTATCGAGTCCGACAACGCGCAGGGCGATCGCTTTGCCCTGTTTTTCTGTGAGAATCGGCCCGTGAACAGAACGCCGCACTACTAGAGATTCCGAGCGCAAATTTCCATTCTTTTCTTTGACTTTTAAAACCTTCTCTTCTCTGTCAAATTTTCGGACTTCGCCATCGAAGCGATAACCATCGTTAGCGAGGGGCAATTCATAGGCATCCCAGCCATCGTGAGTGTTGACAGTATGAGTCCATCCCAAGTTGTCATTAAAGGCGATCGTTAATACAGGAAATCCGACGAGAGTCGCTCCGTAAGCGTTAATTTCTGGGCCAATCAGTTGTGCTTCGTACCATAAATATAAATCCGACCAAGGAAGGTGAGGATTTGCCAATAGCATGGCATTGCCGTTTTCAGAGTGCGAAGGAGCGATCGCCCAACCATTAGAGCCTTTGGGGGTGTCATTTTCAGCGAGTTCTTCAACGCGCTCTGGCTCGACTATAAAAGTAAAATTGATGACACGTTGCGCGTGTGCCAATACATCTACCGGTTTGAGGGGCAATGCTATCTTTAATTCTTCGGTGAGCGCCTCTGGGTGTTCTTTTGCATAGGCATTCATTCCGCCAACAAAAGCATCGAGATAGTTGCGAAAAATGGGATTTTGTGATTCATACCACGCATTAGCGCGATTAGGAATTCCCATAGTTTGCACCCAGCGATCGGATTCCAGATAATCTTCGCCCCAAAATTCGGCAGCTTGCCCGCGAGCTTGCCCGTAAAGACGCAAAATCAGATTACCGTGACTTTGCATCTGCGCCCACCCGAAAGCGTAGAAAAGGCTTTTACTATTCTCTCCATAAATATGTGGAATTCCATAGGTATCCCAAAGAATTTGATTGCCGATTTCAGGCGAGGAGTGAACCCCATCATTTAGAAGCAAAACTAAAATAAAACTCATTAATAACGAGACAATCCGCCGGCATTGTTTTTTTAGTTGTAGAAACACTGGAAATTAATTGGCTAGGGTTAAACTGAGACATTGCAGCATTTTCAACAAGCTGCATGAACAAAACGCCGAGGATTTAAATCCCTTTTATGGAGAACAAGGGAGAAAACTATAGCAATCCTAAATCATTTGTGAATTTCTTACTCCCTCCCCTTGATAAGGGGAGGGTTGGGGTGGGGTAAAAAGTTTACGACTCATTTAGAATTGCTATATACCCAATCCGATGCCCAAAAACGTAACCTATCTACGTCTATCTGCATCCATCTGCTGTTAAAAAAATAACACCTCTTCGAGCAATCCAGAAAATCCGAAAAAAGACCCTGTGTAAATCGGATGTGCAATTAAAAGCCCTCCGCTACGTTCACCAACTTGAAAAGCGCTATAAAACGCCGGTGTGTCGGCTGTAAAGCGCATTAATGTCATTAGTGAGGAGGGGGGGGTAAACAAAAAGGGCGAGATAGGTTATAAGGTTATTTTTTAATTTGACCTTGTTGCCAATTTCCTTCTACTTTCGTTCCATCTGAATAAATGTAGGAACCTTGCCCGTGTTTCTGGCCGTTGAGAAATTCACCTTGATAGCGATCGCCATTGGCGTAAATGCAGGTACCTTTGCCGTTGAACTGACCATCGCTAAATTCGCCTTCGCAGCGATCGCCATTCTTAAAAATGTAAACTCCTTTCCCGCTCATCTTACCCTTGACAAAAGTGCCTTTATAGCTATCTCCATTGGCGAACTCACGGACACCTTCACCACTAAATTCTCCATTGTCAAACGGCCCTTGATAACGTCCCCCTTCTTTAAAAGTAAACAACCCCTGACCTTGAGTGTTGCCCTTGACAAACTCTCCTTCATAGCGGTTGCCGTTCGGATATTCGCGAACCCCTTTACCGTGAAACTGCCCTTCACTAAATTGCCCCTCATAACGGCCTCCTTCAGCAAAGGTATAAATTCCCTGCCCGTGAGGCAAGTTATTCAGCAACTCTCCTTCGTAGCGGTTCTTATTAGCATATTGACAGACGCCTTTGCCGTTAACTTTTCCTTCTTTAATATCTCCTTCGCAACGAGTGCCGTTACTGAACGTAAAAGCCCCGCGACCGCTGGGAGAACCATTGGTAAAAGAGCCTTCGTAACGAATGCCGTTAGTTGAGGTAAAAGTTCCTGTACCGTCGAACTCACCGTTTTTAAAAGTTCCTTCGTAGCGGTTGCCGTTAGCAAATTCGCGGACACCTTGACCGTTGAATTCACCATCGGCAAATTCTCCTTGGTATCGACCTTCTTCTTTAAAGGTATAGATGCCTTTACCGTGAGGTTTGCCGTTGAGAAATGGGCCTTCGTAGCGATCGCCGTTGGCATATTGACAATTGCCGGGGCCGCTAAGTTTTCCCTCACTCAATTCTCCCTCGCAACGTCCGCCATCGGGTAAAGTAATTACTCCTGCCATTGCGCTGTGAGGGTTGGCAAACAACAAAGCCATTCCCAAGTTGGAACCAAGTAATAGAACGAGTCCAACTCGCTGAAGTTTACTTAATATTGTTGACGACATTCCCAAATTCATAATTCACAAAAAATTCAACTTTTAACTTTGCTATTCCTTGGACGGTGCTATAGAATTCCCCGCCAAATTGCTAGACTCTCAAAAAAATCCCTAGTCAGTGAGCAGGAAGGTAATGGTTATTCTTTCTCCTTGAATGCCACTCTCTGATGGGGCATATTTCCTTTCTTCTACTGTTTTCATCGCTGCGCGATTCAAGTCGTTGTATTTGCTAGGAGTCAAGATCTTGATGTTGACTGTCTTACCGTTGGGGTCAATGTCACAAATGAGTTCCACTTGGCCTTGGCGCCCTTCTTCTCTGGCTGCGCTCGGATAGTTAGGTTTACCGCAGCCACTAATGCAAGTGCCTCCAGGCGTGCCGGGAGCGCGCGAAGGACTCCCCCCTCTTCCTGGATTTGTCGGTTTTTGCCCTGACCCCGAACCGCTTCCAGAGCCTCCGCCTCCACGACCTCCGCCTCCAGGGCCTCCGCCTCCAGGGCCTCCGCTTCCAGAGCCTCCGCTTCCAGAGCCTCCGCTTCCAGAGCCTCCGCCTCCAGGGCCTCCGCCTCCAGGGCCTCCGCCTCCAGAGCCTGGTAAGCCAGCCGTCGTCGATCTTCCCAATCGCCCCGAACCATCCCCAAATGGCTCTGAGGAAGGTAGGTCGCCATTTTCGCTGGCGCCAGATGGTGAGTTCGACCCACTTCCTCCAGGGCTTCCACCTCCAGGGCTTCCGCCTCCGGGGCCACCAGAGGCAAGGTTTCCTAAACCTCCGATCGCATTTCCAGAATTGCCGCCGCCTCCTGGCCTAGTAGCTGTGACTGGCGAGCCAGCCCCGGGCGATCGCTGTATGGGCCCGGAAGAAGGATTTAATGGCTCTGAGGAAGGTTCCCCGCTACCCGCCGAAGCAGATGGTGAGAGCGGGTTATTTTTTTCGGGGCTGTCGGAGGAGTTGGGATTTCCAGCATCTTTTGTAAAGTCTGTGGAACTTCCAGCACTCTTGGGGCGGGAAGCGGTAACGGGTGGTTCGCTTTTTGGAGGATCGGGCGAAGGGGTTTCGGGTTCCTTGGCGATCGGGGTTTTAGGAGTTTCTGGGGAATTGAAATCTTCTTTAGGTGGGGGGGAAGGCTCCCGAGGAGTGGGTGGTGGCGTTACCGCTACGGGTGGCTTCTCTGGAATTGGTGGTGGCGTTGCCGCTACCGGTGGCTCCTCTGGAATTGGTGGTGGCGTTACCGCTACGGGTGGCTCCTCTGGAATCGGCGGTGGTGTTACCGCTACGGGTGGCTCCTCTGGAATCGGCGGTGGCGTTACCGCTACCGGCTGCTCATCTGGAATCGGCGGTGGCGTTACCGCTACCGGCTGCTCATCTGGGATCGGCGGGGGCGTTGCCGCTACCGGTGGCTCCTCTGCGGGAGCTGGCTCTGGTGGCGGTTCTGGTTTGAAAGTGTCAGGCGGGGGAGATACCTTTTCGGGAATAGTCGGCTCTGGCTGGATTTCCTCTACTTTGGGTTCATCAAGCACAACAACTTCAATAGGTTCCTCTGCAAATTCAGCAGGTTTGACCAAGTTGAGGCTCAACGGCAGCGCGACACCGTGCAGGAAGGCTGAGCTTAACAGACTGAGCGCCAGAACTTTTTTGAGAGCTTCTTCTTGTTGTTGTCTTTGCGTCGCCGAAATATTTGAAAAACTCATGCCTTATGAATCTCCTTGATGGATGGGTTGGCAACGTCCTCGCTGGCTCCCCCACATAACCCGAAACAAGCTACCAACTGCGGGTTGAGCTTGCTATCACTGATGAACCTACCCATCCTATAAGAAGACTGTCACCCTGTTCAAGACTCTTGCAATTAATTTTCATTATTTAATTTTGAGATAGCGACTAGACGCTACCAATCAGCATTTCCTTTGGGGGCGTCTACCTTGCTCTTATGGGCGCTGTCAATGTTCTGATTCTGGTAGGGGAAGGTTCAAAAATGCCTTAAATGCAATACTCTAGCCCGTAATCTACCAACAAAATTCCACATTCTCAAGCTTTTCATGAAAATCTTTAAATAAGTGAAAATTAACTATATCGCATAAACAATAGGTAATATTTATGTTTGAATGTGGATCATGACTTGACAAACCCTGAATTTTGTGGAAACCTAGTTGAGAATCTTTTAAAGTATTGAAGATTATTGTCAAGTCCTAACGCAAATATTTAGCAAAGAAGCACTGGCAGAACAATCTGTCGCGATCTCGGTCGGGATCACATTAGGAGCATTTTGGGTACAGACGAAGATAGTCACATACAGGTAGTGCGTTTGTTTGATCGCGCTTGTGATCGCGCTTGCGATCGCGATCGTGCTTGAGTGAAACAATTCGCAGTCTGAATCACTTGTGCCGACTTGACGCAGAAACTCTACCAGCCTTCTCACGGGCTAATTGCACCATTAGGCAGCTTGCGCTCACTCAACACAGCTAACGAGAATACAAACTAATGGATAATTTCATTTACATTTTTCGCGCTGGGGGCATTGTTTCTTGGCCGCTGCTTGCCTCGTCAATCGCAGCAGTCGCACTGATTTTAGAACGTCTTTTCTTTTGGTTTAAAGTGAATCAGCGCCAGCGGCGTGTCGTCCGGGAAGTGCTAAGACTTTACAGTCAAAACCCGGATTCCGCCATCAAAAAGTTACAAGTAAACGCTGATTTGCCGTTAGCCAGAATTTTTTTGGAAGCATTAGAATTAGACTCGCCCAACATCGAAGAATTTCGTTTGGTCTTAGAAAGTGCAGCTCAGGCAGAAATCCCCGTTTTGAAGCGATTCAATACAATATTTGACACCATTATCACCCTCTCCCCGCTATTTGGGTTGCTCGGAACAGTTTTGGGCCTAATTACCACCTTTGACTCCCTCAAACTGGGAGATGCTGCAGGCACCAATGCCGCGGGCGTTACTGGGGGGATTAGCGAAGCCCTCGTTTCTACGGCAATGGGGTTAGTGGTAGCAATCTTTACGCTCGTATTTGCTAATATGTTTCGTGGGTTTTACTTACAGCAGATAGCTTTTATGCAGGAAGCCGGAGGTCAGCTAGAGCTATTGTACCGTCACCACTACGAAAAACTACCAAGAGAATCTAACTATGCGCCTACCCGATGAACCTGATAGTATTCCCCAGATCAACATCGTGCCACTGATTGATGTAACCTTCGCCATATTGACATTTTTCATTGTTTCCTCTTTGTCTTTATCCAAATCCGAGGGTCTACCCGTAAATTTACCGAAAGCATCAACCTCTCAAGTTCAGGACTCGCCTGCTAAAATTACCGTCACGCTTGATGCTCAGGGAAAATTCATGGTTGATAAAAAGTCAGTCAACTTAGACCAGATTGAGAGTACGGTGCGACAAGTCATGGGGTCAAATCCGAGCGCCTTAATTGTGCTGAATGCGGATAAAAGCGTCTATCACGGAAATGTTGTGGAAGTTATGGATCGATTACGCCGAATTAAGGGAGCTAAGTTAGGTATTGCTACCGCAAAGTAGAGAGTTCCTATAATTACTAATTTGTAATTCGCTCACATCATTAAACAGGAATTACCCGTGAAAATTTACTAAAAAAAGCCTGTAAGCCTGATTAAAAGGTAGTCCTAAATAGTCTCTACGATTCAGGACTTTATTTGATAAAGCAGTTAAAAATTAAAGTCCTTACTGTCAACAAACAGCAAGGACTTTAATTATTTATTCCTGAGTTTTAAGGACGAACATCCTTACTACACACGTTAAATACTTGCCATCACTTCACGCGCTGCGGCCAAAGTTCGATCGATATCTTCCTCAGTATGAGCCAAAGAAGTAAATCCCGCCTCAAACTGCGAAGGAGCAAGATAAATACCGTGCTCCAACATTCCCCGGTGAAAGCGGCTGAACTTCGTCAAATCCGACTTCTTCGCATCCTCGTAATTGTGAACCGGGCCAGCCGCAAAAAACAAGCCAAACATCCCGCTAATTTGCCCGCCCCAAACTGCGTGTCCGGCTTCCTTAGCAATTTTTAGCAATCCGTCAGACAGTTTTTTGGTAATTTTATCCAACTGTTCGTAAGTGCCGGGTTTTTGCAGCAATTCCAAAGTCTTAATCCCAGCAGTCATCGCCAAAGGATTTCCCGAAAGCGTACCCGCTTGATACATCGGGCCAGCAGGAGCTACCATCCCCATAATATCCCGCCTTCCCCCGTAAGCTCCCACCGGCAAACCGCCACCGATAACTTTACCCAAAGTAGTCAAATCCGGGGTGACACCGAATCTTTCCTGAGCTCCGCCGTAAGCGATGCGGAAACCGGTCATTACTTCATCAAAAACTAACAAAGCACCGTTATCTTTAGTAATTTCCCGCAAACCTTCGAGAAAACCTGCATCCGGGGTAATAAAACCGGCATTCCCCACCACTGGTTCGAGAATTACCCCTGCTATCTCGCCGGGATTTTCGGCAAATAAAGCTTTGACTGCTTCTAAGTCATTGTAGGGAGCGTTGAGGGTATTGGCAGTAGTGGATTTCGGGACGCCCGGAGAGTCGGGAAGGCCCAGAGTTGCAACGCCGGAACCGGCTTTTACCAAGAACATATCGGCGTGCCCGTGATAGCAGCCTTCAAATTTAATCAGTTTATCGCGTCCGGTGAAAGCTCGCATCAGCCGCAAAACGGCCATACAGGCTTCGGTACCGGAGTTGACAAATCGCACCATTTCAATGCTGGGAACGGCATCGATGACCATTTCGGCGAGTACGTTTTCCAACAGCGATGGTGCGCCGAAACTCGTACCTTTTTCTAAAGATTCGTGCAGGGCTTTGATGACTTCCGGGTGGGCGTGGCCACAGATGGCTGGGCCCCAAGTGCCTACATAGTCAATGTATTGGTTTTCGTCAACATCCCAAATGTAGGCTCCTTTTACCCTGTCAAAGACGATGGGCTGTCCGCCTACGGATTTGAAGGCGCGCACGGGGGAACTGACGCCACCTGGCATCAACTTCTGGGCGGCGGCGAAAATTTCTTCTGATTTGGTCGTTTTCAAGGTTGTGGAAACCAATGTTTTCTCCTTAGTGAACGTCTGTTGTTGGTAGAATAATTTTATAGCCAGTTCAACATAAAGGTTAGGTCGATTCAAGGAAACTATTCTAGTAAATTTTAGGGTAGAAACCAATGAGTAGCAATACTAGCTTGGGTTTTTTAGGCTTTGTCGCACTAGCACCGTGAAGCGAAGCTATCCCATAGGGAATCGCCCTAAAATGTAATTTTTTGTAAAATAGTTCTTGACAATTTAGCCATCACTTGGTTAATCTTCTCTCTTCCTCGGCCTCCTCTGCGTTCTCTGCGGTTAATAAAAAAACAATCTCCGACAGGAAAGCGTTAATCTAGATTACCAAGTTGAAATAAAATTATGTCTACTACTGATTTATCGAGTTTGAGCCGATCGATCCCAATTGAAAAGATTCGTTACGACGATCGCGGTTTAGTGCCTGCGATCGTCCAAGATTATTTGGACGGTACGGTGTTAATGATGGCCTGGATGAATCGGGAGTCGCTGCAAAAAACGATCTCTACCGGGCAAACTTGGTTCTGGAGTCGATCGCGCGCCGAATTTTGGAACAAAGGGGCGACTTCGGGACACGTTCAAAATGTCAAAGGGCTGCGTTACGACTGCGATAGCGATGCTTTGTTAATCACTGTCGAACAAGTTGGAGATATTGCTTGTCACACAGGAGAAAGAAGTTGTTTTCACCAAGTTGATGGGGAAATTTCACCGCCGCCAGGGGATATGTTATCTCAATTATTTGCGGTAATTTGCGATCGCCGCGACCATCCTAACGAAAGTTCTTATACTTGCAAGTTGTTCGAGGGTGGCGACAACAAGATTCTCAAGAAAATTGGCGAAGAGTCGGCGGAAGTTGTAATGGCTTGCAAAGATGACGACAAAGAGGGGATTGCTGGGGAAGTTGCGGATTTATTTTATCACGCTTTGGTTGCTTTGGCTCACCATCAAGTTGATTTAAGAGAAGTTTACCGCAAATTGGGCGATCGACGAAAATAAATTAGTTAGTTGACTGTTGACTGTTGACTGTTAATGCTAATAACTACAGTCTTGGACGCAGGGGGAGTCACAAACCCGGTTTCTCTGAAAAATCGTGGTATCGAACCGAGAGATATTGACGCAGAAACCGGGTTTTTTGTGGTCTTAGTCCTAAACAAACAACTCAAGATTAGATTCTACTTTTCAACATTCGATCGAGCTTTTGCAAAATAAAAATAGCCGCGGCCACACTCAAAGCCAAACCCAACCAAAAATGATCCGCCGCCCATTTACCTCTATCCAAAGCCAAACCACCTAGCGGCGGCCCGATTAAATAGCCGATCGCCCAACACTGAGAACTAACGGCCAAATACACGCCCCGCAAAGACTCTGGGGCTAAATCCACCACCAAAGCAGAAGCAAAAGGCGTATAAGCAACAGTCGCAACAGACAAAAAACTCAAACCTAAAACAGCTAAAAATAGATTGCCAGTTGCAGCCATTCCCGTCAAGCCGATCGCGATAAATCCCATTCCCCACAGCAGCGCCGAAATCATCAAAGCTTTCGGGTGGGAAAACGGCCTCAAAGCTTTAACAATCGGCAGTTGCAAAGCCACAGTTAAAAACGTGCTAAAAGCAAACAAAACGGTAATTGTACCTGTTGAAAAACCTGTTCTAGTCCCCACCGCGACAAACTTGCTAAAGTACAGTGGCATTGTGGTTTGGATTTGGGAAATATATAATGTGAACAGGGTATTTACTAAAGCATAAACTAGAAGACTTCGATCGCTCAGCGCCACTATCCAACCATTTTCCCGAAAATTTTTCCCTCTATCCGCTGGATTAGCTGGTTTGTAGGTTTCGGCGATCGCGATCGCAACTACTGTAAACAGCACTAAAAACGAGATACCATCAATAATAAAGAGCGATCGATAGTTCCCCGTTAACTCAATCAACAAACCGCCCAAAATAATCCCAACTTGCAAACCCAAATTATCAGCAAGTCGCGTCAAAGCAAAAGCCTCCTGTCGCTGTTCACCCTCAGTTAAATCCGCCACCATCGTCTCGGTTGGAGGCCAATACAAACCCACACCAAAACCCATCAGTAAATTGCCCGCAATTAAGCCTGGGAAATCATTAGTCCCCGCCAATACAAAAGAAGCGGCAGCCGAAATAATTGTCGCCAGCAATAAAGTTCGCCGCCTTCCCCAAAATTTGGAATCGCAAAAAGAACCGCCCAAAATTCTGCCGAATATTCCCGAAACTGAACCGCTACCCAAACCAATCCCAACAGCAGTAGCAGATAAACCCACGTGATCGACAAAAAATATCGGCGCGTAAAATAAAGTAAAACCGGTGCCGCTTTGGGAGAGGAATCTGCCGGCGGCAAGAATCCAGACTTGAGGGGGGAGACGGGGCAACCAAGAGGATAATTGAAATTTAGGCATATACAGTTGAATGAGGAGTTATTTCTGGAGGCAGAAACCTGGTTTTTTATAAAAAATACGTTACGGTGTTTAATCAGAGTCAAAAACAGGTGTCTTTGGTCGCCGTGCATAAGTCCTGTGAGTAATTATTAATTTATTCCGTACTTTTTCCGAATTAGTATTAGTTAACCGAGGTGATGACAAACATAAGTGAGCTTAACAATTCTTCAGCGTCTGTTACAGAAAAGTTACCATTAATTTAAAAATACTTAACACGATTTTATAGAAAAGTTAGTTAAACTCTAGAAAAGGCAGAAGAAAATTTTAGAGGGTCTAATTATATGACAGCTATTACAACATCAAGAGTGGAATCAATCAAACCGCGCTGGCAAGCAATTGTCATGGTTGCCCTAATTTTCTGGCTCAGCGTTAGCCTGATTTTGGATCTAGTAATTATGCCCAGTCTCTACGTATCTGGCATGACGACATCTCCGGAGTTTGCAACGGCCGGCAATTTAATGTTCTGGGGATTCAACCGCGTTGAGTTAATCTGTTCGGGCGTGGTGGCAACGGGTTTGATGGTTTTGAGCAATTTAGTCGGTGACTTCGGCAAGCGCAGCCGCACAGCAATTTTATTATCATTGGTACTTCTGGCGATCGCCCTGATTGACACCTACGCCCTGACACCCCAAATGAGCGCCTTGGGAATGCAGCTAAATCTGTTCGATTCTGCAGCAGAAGTGCCCGCCGGGATGAATCTACTGCACCAAGGCTATTTTGGATTGGAAGCGCTGAAGTTGGCTGTCGCCAGTACGCTGCTGGGCTGGTGCTACCAAAACCAAGTTTAATCGACACAAGGCTCAGAGGTTGAGTTGAGAAAAAAAACTCAACCAGCAGCGGGGGGCGTGAATTCACGCCCCCCGCTAATTTTTTAAATTTTAGCGCGATCGAAAACGAGCCTTGAATTGCAGCCATTCTATATTCATCTGCGTTAATCTGTGTTGATCTGCCCTCATCTGCGGTCAAAAAAAGAGAATATGTTAACCGCAGATGACAATGGATTGACGCTAATTCACGCAGATCAAGAGAATAGAGATAGGAATAATCTCCGATGCTAACAAATTTGAGATAACTATACTGTCAAGTTTCCTGACCGCCCAAAAACGGATACTTGCCAACGACTCCTGTTGTGGAGAACTCAAAATTTTAGACTCTTGTTCAAACTCCCAGATTCGTCTGTGGAGTAAATCTCAAATCTCAAATCTCCAATCTCAAATCGACTGAGGGCACGCCCTACTCGGATGCTTCCGGTAAATCTGCTTTTGGCAACAGCAAGCGCAAGCCCATCACCGCAAATCCGATCGCCGCAAGCCCCTTTACCAGTCGTTCCGGCAACACCTCTGCAGTGCTGAAGCCGATCGCCACGCCGATTAAACTCGCCAGCAGCAGCGCCGACGCCGTGCCGAAAAATACAGCCCGCGGCGAGTTACAACTGCTGCCCAAGGCGATCGCAGCTAATTGACTTTTGTCTCCCAATTCTGACAAAAACACTGTAATAAAACTGATTCCCAGAAGTTGCCAGTCCATATTTTTTTCACTTCTTAGTTAGCTGTTGTAGAAATCTACGACTTACCGACAGGCAGACAATTAACCCAGCACTTCCCACAGCAGAACCGCCGAAATTGCCAGCAAAATCACTCCGGCTGCTCTCTCCAAAGTTCTCGGAGCAATCCGACTAGCCAGCCACCTTCCCAGCAACACCCCCAGCAAACTGGTTGCTATCAAAGCCGAACCCGCACCCGCAAAAACGATCCAAGGATTTCGAGATTCAGCCGTCATCAGCAAAATTGCGAGCTGAGTTTTGTCTCCAATTTCAGCTAAAAAAATAGTTGCAAAAGTCGAAGCAAAAATTGCCCAGTGCTTGGGCTTCAGTTTCTTTTGTTCCTGACAAATATCGGGATTTACAGTCACTGAGAGTTCAGCGGGCTCCGGGGTTAAAGCAGCACAAATCTCAGTAACCTCTTTTATTTGTAGTTGTACCTGTTGTGGCAAATCATAATTGAGGTTTACTGAGTCAGAAGCAGACAAGCTTGGCGGAACAGAATCAAGTTTCACGGGCAATGAGTGCTAAAAGCTATTTATTTTTGACTTGTACTTTTGATTCTAACTCTCTCTGTGCCTGCTTTTACCAAACCAGGGTCATCTTTTTCCCCCAATATTTCAGCAACTGATTCCTGAAACCACTCACCGCACCCAAAAAGGGATACAAGCCCCCAGATTTATCTGTCGAGTCAATCTCAAATCTCAAATCTCAAATCTCAAATTGACTGACGGACTTGTTCATGTGCCGTAAGTTCGATCGCCCGCATCTCCCAAACCAGGTACAATAAAGCCTTGTTCGTTGACTATTTCGTCGATCGTTGCCGTGTAAATCATCAAACTCGGGTACTCTGCACTCAGCCTCTTCAAAGCCGGAGGAGCAGCCACCACAGAGATAATCCGAATCAAGCTCGGGTCAATTCCCCGCTTCGTCAATTCCTGCATTGTCGCTATAATCGTGCCACCAGTCGCCAGCATCGGCTCGCTAATTATCACCCGCGTTTCCGGGTTAAACTGCGCCGGCAATTTGTTCAAATAACAAGTCGGTTGTAGCGTCTCCTCATTTCTTGCCATGCCGAGGTGGTAAACCGACGCCAGCGGCACAACCGTCTGAATTCCTTCGAGCAGTGCCAAACCCGCCCGCAAAATCGGTACCACAACTAACGGAGCTTCCGGGTTGATAAAAGTCGCCGGACATTCGCCCAAAGGGGTCTGCACTGTGGTTTCCACTATCGGCAGCCATTCTCGAATCGCCTCGTAAGCCAGCCATCTTCCCAATTCTGTCATCGCAGAACGAAAAAGCACCGATGGGGTGGCGGCGTCGCGGGCGACAGCCAGCCAGTGTTTAATTAACGGATGCGGGGGAACGTAAACGCGCAGTTGCAGAGACATGAGGAAATTGGGGAGAGTGCTAGGTTGGAGGGATTTTATGCGGTGCGATCGATCTTCTTCGAGGGCTTCCTCAACGGGCGATTGATCGCTCTGTGCAACTTATCACATCCTTGAGGGCGCATACAAGCCAGAGATTGAGAATCGAGATATTGCACTATTTTCAAGATTGCCGTCACGGGTTCAAACCTCCGCCGGACTGCCGGACTATTGCAACAAGCACCAGCCGTCGGTTTGAACTGACATCTTGCACCATTTTTAATAAGCCTTTCACGGGTGGGTTCTTCTGCCCAACGCCTACTCCCCACAAGAAAACTCGCTCTTCGCTTCACAGGCCCGAAAAACCTTTTCTTGAAAATGGTGCAAGCCGTCCGTTAGAACCCATTCGCCGATCGACCTCCATCAGCTTATTGAAATATTTTTCCAATAGTATTGACATTAATTAGCAACAAGGCTATAGTGATTTTTAGTGTTCTCCTCTCAAAGGATCGGCAGACGGGGGCAGTCGGCAATGGTAGACTGTTCCCGCATTTTTTTTTTTGAAGCTGGGGCATTGGGCATTGGGCATCGGGCATCGGGCATTGGGGATTGGATATTAGGCATTGGGCATTGCCGAACTTCGGTCTTCCTGACATCCGTGACATCCGCTACATCCGCTACATAATCCGTTGCCGAACTTCTTGCTTCGGGAGCGATCGACTGTAAAATCATAGAAATATTAAGATTTTTAACCCAATGTCAGCTCCTACCCAATCCCAGTTATTTTCTCCCAACTCCCGCCCTACACAGCAAGAGTTTGATGTAATTGTCATCGGTTCCGGCATTGGTGGACTCGTGACAGCCACCCAGCTAGCCGCTAAGAAAGCCAAAGTTTTAGTGCTCGAAAGCTATACAATTCCGGGGGGTAGCGCTGGATATTTTGATCGAGAAGGCTACAGATTCGATGTCGGCGCCTCCATGATTTTTGGCTTCGGACAGCGTGGCACCACCAACCTCCTCACGCGCGCCCTGAAAGCAGTCAACGTCACCCTAGAAACTATTCCCGACCCCGTACAGCTTCACTATCACTTACCCAGCGGCTTGGAACTTGAAGTGCCCCAGGCTTATGATAAATACTTGCAAGAATTAACAGATAGGTTCCCTCACGAACGCGAAGGAATCCACAAATTTTACGGCGAATGCTGGAACGTCTTTAACTGCCTCAACGGGATGGAATTGCTATCCCTAGAAGAACCCGGATATCTAGTCCGAGTCTTTTTTCAGAATCCTTTAGCCTGTTTGGGATTAGTAAAATATCTGCCTCAAAATACTGGCGACATTGCGCGGCGCTACATAAAAGACCCTACTTTGCTGAAATTTATCGACATGGAATGCTACTACTGGTCTGTAGTACCTGCAGACTTGACTCCGATGATTAATGCCGGAATGGTATTTTCCGACAGACATTACGGTGGCATCAATTATCCCAAAGGCGGAGTCGGTCAAATTGCCCAAAAATTAGTCGAAGGTTTAGAAAAATGCGGCGGGAAAATTCTATACAAAGCTAAGGCGAAAAAAATTATTACAGAAAACGGTCGCGCTGTCGGAGTCGAGCTAGCAACCGGCGAAGTTTACCGGGCAAAGCGGATAGTTTCTAACGCCACGCGGTGGGATACTTTTGAAAAATTGCTGCCCGCAGAAGAGATGCCCGCTAGCGAGAAGAAATGGCAGCAGCGCTATCAAAAAGCCCCCAGTTTCTTGAGTTTGCATTTGGGAGTTGAAGCAAGCGTAATCCCTGCGGGTAGTGCCTGCCACCACATTTTGTTAGAAGATTGGAACCAAATGGAAGCGCCGGAAGGAACAGTTTTGGTGTCAATTCCAACCGTGCTCGACCCGGATTTAGCTCCCGCAGGATATCACATCGTTCACGCTTTTACTTCGAGTTGGATGGAAGAGTGGGAAGGACTTTCACCGCAGGAATATGAGGAGAAAAAGGAAGATGCTGCGGGGAGAATTATTGAAAGATTAGAAAATATTTTTCCCGGTTTAGATGCCGGTTTGGATTATATGGAAGTGGGGACAGCGCGTTCTCACCGCCGCTTTTTGGGGCGCGAAGATGGAACTTACGGGCCGATTCCGCGACAGAAGCTAATGGGTTTGCTGGGAATGCCGTTTAATCGAACTTCTATGCCTGGTTTGTATTGTGTGGGTGACAGTACGTTTCCCGGACAGGGTTTAAATGCGGTGGCATTTTCTGGGTTTGCTTGCGCGCACCGCATTGCGGTTGATTTGGGTTTTTAGCGGTAGTAGTAGGGTGCGTCAGATTGTTCGCTTGAAATACGACATAAAAGGTGAGGCTCCGGGGCAGCCTACAAAAAGACTAAAAACCCGGTTTCTGGAGAGAAACCGGGTTTTTAACCTCAAAATTGGTGTTTTCCATTCTTTTAATGAGTTTACTGGTCGTAGCTGCCGCCGACGCCAATTTGGGTATTGTAGATTTTCGCATCTGTGATCGTCATATCTTCCATTGATGCGCCGGATACGTCAGCGGTGTTAATGATGGCCGCGGTCAGATCTGCCCGATCGAGGTTTGCGTCATTTAAACTGGCATTAGTCAGAAAAACTGCGGTTAAGTTAGCACTCGTCAACTTAGCACCCGTCAAGTCAGCACCTTCGAGGTTGGCACTAGATAGGTTTGCTCCTCGTAAATTTGCTTCTCTCAAATCAGCACCAATTAAATGAGCTCCCGTTAAATCTGCTCCTGACAAGTCGCACTTAAAACATTGCCCGGTTGACAATAACTGTTTGACGTGAGCGGGATTTTCAGCGCGAGCCGGGCCGGCCAACAGTAGGGGAGTAATTAAAAAAGTAGCGGCTAATAGATTGCGTTTCATAATCTCTTTTCCTCACAGACTCTGTATTCAAGTTCTTGTCTTGATATCTACAATTGTACCATGGTTGTTTTCGCAAGTTGCGATCTAATTCACAGCTTAGCTGTGATATCGATTCCCCTTAAAAACCCATACATGGTCTCGACCAGCTCGCAAAACATAATTTCGCAAAACTTAACACTGCCGAACTTAATACAGTGCCTTTTTGTAGTAACCTTTTCTAGGTTAGCCCGGATAGGCAACAGATGTGTCTTTCTGAAGATGGAGATGATTCGCAATGCTATGGATGATTTTAGCTGCGATCTTATCGCAAAAAGCTTACAAAAAATACCTTGTTTTTAGTAAAAGTGTCACGAGACAGAAAATTTAATTTAAAATAAAGATAAGCTTATAACTTTATAGGTAGAGGAAAAGCAGTCACAGGCCTGATCCCCAGCCCAAGCTCGGCTGCATTTTTAACAATAAATTTTAATTAGGTCTCAGCAGCGCCGTAAAAAGCCACCTAGTGCTTGGACATCAGCACTTTTTTGGAATGTCGCAGAGTCTACGCGATCGCAAAACTAAATTAAATATGCTCAAAAACGATTCCTCCAAGTATCTGCCAACCTTAACTCAAGTAATAGACCGCTACCCCTTGACAGTTGCGCCCGATACCCCACTAGCAGAAGTAATTACCCTGATGGGCCAACGGCGCGAAAGTTGCTCTCTAAACGCAGCCATTCCACCAACCGATATCTATCAGCAACTAACAGAAATCGCAAATTCCCCCACCTCAAGTGCATTCAGAGACGCGACAGGTATCTGCGTCTTTGTCGTAGAAAAATCACTAGAAAAATTCTCCTCGCCCTGTGCTCCACATTCTCAATTGCAAGGAATCTTCACAGAAAGGGATCTTGTCGATTTGATTGCCTCGGGCAAAAACTTAAAAGGTGTCACCATCGCAGAAGTGATGAGGCAGCCTGCCGCAACTCTGACAAAATCCGAGACTCAAGACATTTTCAGCGCCCTAATTCTGCTGGGGCAACGAAGAATTAAGCATCTGCCAATATTGGATAGTGAAGGTCAACTCTTAGGAGTAATTACGCCAGAAAGCATTCGCCAAGCAATGCTCAAACCGGCAAATATCTTAAAAATGCGCCGCGTCAAAGAAGTAATGACCGCACAAGTCATTCAAGCACCTCGCTCAGCGTCAGTTAGGAGTTTAGCTGAGTTGATGGCGCAGCACCGCGTTAGCTGCGTAGTAATTACCGAATCAACAGAATTATCGATGGATTTACCGTTCCCCATTCCAGTAGGTATCGTCACAGAACGGGATATTGTGGAATTTCAAGCTTTAGATATAGATTTGTCGCAAACGATCGCCGAAACTGTGATGAGTACCCCCTTATTTAGCCTCAAGCAAGAAGACTCGCTGTGGGTAGCTCATCAGGAAATGCACGAGCGTTTAGTCCGCCGGTTAGTAGTAACGGGGGAACAGGGAGAACTCCTGGGAATAGTTACTCAAACCAACATACTGCGCGTACTTGACCCGATGGAAATGTCCGGGGCGATCGATGTTCTGCACGATTCAGTGGCAGAAAGAACTAAGGAATTGGAAAAAGCGATCGCATCCCTCAGCTTGACTAACGCCAGACTAGAAAGCGAAATTGCTACCCGCGTGCGGGCCGAGGCCAGACTCCACCTTTTAGAATCTGCTGTAGTGAACGCTAACGACGCAATCGTGATTATGGATGCGGGAGACAGCGATATCTCCGACCCCACCATCATCTATGCCAACGAAGCTTTTACCCAAATGACGGGCTACCTACCCGAAGAAATCATCGGACAAACCCCCAGTTGCTTGCGCGGCCCAGAAAGCGACCCCACCCAAGTCGATAAAATTCGCCGTACTTTCTCTCGCCAAGAACCCCTACGCCTGGAATTGATTAACTACCGCAAAGACGGTTCAACTTATTGGGTGGAACTCAACAGCGTACCGATTGCCGACACCTCCGGGAACGTTACCCACTGGGTGTCGGTGCAGCGAGATATTACCGATCGCAAGCGCATGGAACAAGCATTTTTTGAAGAAAAAGAACTCGCTCAGGTTACTCTACAATCGATCGGCGATGGCGTCATCACTACTGACGCCGACGGCTACATTTCCACCCTGAATCCAGTTGCCGAAACACTCACGGGTTGGTCTACATTGGAAGCTAAGGGTTTGCCCCTCGCCAGCGTGCTGAGAATAGTTGACGAAACTACCAGGCGACCGACTGAAAATATCGCCGAAATCGCTTTGTGCGAAGGTCGGATTGTTGACCAAGGACACAACAGCTTGCTGATTGACCGCAACAACACCGAATTTGCGATCGACCACTGCGTTGCCCCCATCCACGCTAGCAGCGGCGAAATTGTCGGGGCCGTCGTTGTGTTCCGAGATGTCACGCAAGTGCGAACTCAAGCGCGGCAACTCACCTGGCAGGCAACTCATGACCCCCTGACGCAATTAGTCAACCGCCGGGAATTTGAGTACCAGCTAGAGCACGCCCTACACGGCGCTCAAGGTTACGGGCAAGAACACGTGATGCTTTATCTGGATCTCGATCGCTTCAAAATAGTTAACGACACCTCCGGTCATGCTGCTGGGGACGAACTGCTGCGCCAAGTCAGCCAGCTATTTAAAAGCAATATCCGCAAAACCGATATTTTGGCACGTCTAGGTGGCGATGAATTTGCCGTACTCCTGTACCATTGTCCCGTCGAACGAGGATTGAACGTTGCTGAAACGCTGCTGCGAAGCATTCAGGCATTCCGCTTTGCGTGGCAGGACAAAACTTTTTCGATCGGCGTCAGTATCGGTTTGGTAGCAATCAATCCCAAAACAGCCTCGACATCTGCGATTTTGAGCGCGGTTGATATGGCCTGCTACGCTGCTAAAAATAAAGGTCGCAACCGGGTACAGGTTTATCAAGCCGGCGACCAAGAATTAATCAAACAGCACGGCGAAACCGAGTGGGTGGTGCAAATTCATCAAGCTTTAGAAGAGAATCGCTTTTGCTTGTACTCTCAGCCGATCGTACCTTTGCTTAATTCTCCAACCACCGGAACCCACTGCGAAATCCTCCTGCGCCTCCAGTTGGAAACTGGTGAGTTGGTGTCGCCGATGGCGTTTATTCCGGCTGCAGAACGCTACAACTTGATGCACGCGATCGACCGCTGGGTGATTCGCACTTTATTTAGCCAGTTATCTAAAATTTTCACAGCAAATTTATTAGTCCAAAACCCCGGGATAGGCAGCGATAAAATAGTTACCTTCCCTGCTTGCTCTCTTTCTGAGCTGCAATCGTCATTTGGCAAATATCCCAACCTTTATTCCATCAACCTTTCTGGGGACAGCCTCAACGAAGAAAAGTTTATCGAGTTTATTCAGGAACAGTTTTCCATCCATCAAATACCGCCACAAATAATTTGTTTTGAAATAACCGAAACCGTTGCCATTGGTAATCTCAGTAAGGCAGCTAGCTTGATTTGGCAACTCAAGGAACTAGGCTGCCAGTTTGCCTTGGACGACTTCGGCAGCGGGATGTCTTCCTTTGCTTACCTGAAAAGCTTGCCGGTTGATTATCTCAAAATAGACGGCAATTTTATTAAGCATATTGTCGATAATCCTATTGATGTCGCAATGGTGGAAGCTATTACCAAAATCGCTCACGTCATGGGAATTAAAACTATTGCCGAGTATGTTGAAAATCAAACAATTATGGATAAACTCAATGAACTTGGGGTAGATTATGCTCAAGGTTATCATTTGGGCAAGCCTCAACCTTGTAACTTCACATCTCCTCTTTTAGAGGAATTTTTGGGGGAGTTTCCTGTTAATTCTTTGGCTTTTGAAGCTAAGCTGGCTTGTTGAAGAAGGAAGTTGGGCAAAGAGCAAGCAATGGGATTTAACGGATTTAAGGGAGGGATGTTGAGGGAAGAAGGAAAAGAGAAATGTTAATTTCTCATAGGGTTTACTGTTGTTTCGGAATGATTTAACCGCAGAGAACGTAGAGGGCGCTGAGTCTCCCGAAGACAGAGAGGAATAATTCTGATACCAACGAATTTGATATCAGATCAATTCCCTATTCCCATTACCCATTCCCCATTACCCATTACCTTCTACATTAGTTTCGGCCGCTTCAATGTACTGACTGTCTAACAGAAAAGCACCTTTTTCAAAGCGAATTCCCCAATAATTGCCGGGACGCCGATCGATCACAACGCCTTCAGCGCCGATCGCAATTAAATTCGCAGGCCGCAGCATCGGCATCGGTTCGGCAGTTTTGACGTAAGGCGGCATCGCCACAACTCGGACTTTTTGACCGACTGTAAATTCTTTTTCCATGAGTTTTATTCCTAAAAAAACACAGCGATAAAGGAATTTCGACAAGAAATGTTTCTGTTTAATTGATTGATTGATTAGGGATGGATAATAAAAGGGGTAATTATGAATCATAATCAAGGGAAATACGGCAAAATTATTGATATTTTAGGCTTCCATCTTCGTTATATTCAAGTTCATGATATTTTCCCCCTAACCCTAAGTCATGAATACATCGTTGGTAGTTTTTGGCTCCCATATCGAAAGGGTTAGTCCTGTTCAATCTTGCCCATTCAGCTATCTTTAGCTGGTTAGTTACCCCTGAAGCATCGGCTACGGTTTTGACAATCCAATCAAACATTTTTTTCCTCTAAGCTGTCTCTCACTCTACCTCTCTATATTAGCTATATATTCACCTATGGCAATCAAACATTTTTTTCCTCTAAGCTGTCTCTCACCCCTAACTCGGACGATCGCCCGTAACACCCCTGACCGATCGCGCTACAATTGTCAATCGGGATGAAAATGGCTGATTAGGAAAGTAGAGGAGTAGGTGTTATGGCTACAAGTCGTCGCATTGAGCGTGTAGCTTCAATGGTTAAACGGGAAGTCAGCCTGATGTTGCTGAATGGAATCAAGGACGACCGGGTAGGTGCCGGTATGGTTAGCGTTACCGATGTAATTGTTTCGGGAGACCTTCAGCATACAAAAATTTTTGTCAGCATCTACGGTACTGATGAGGCGAAGGCTGAAACTATGGAAGGTTTGAAATCTGCTACTAGCTACGTCCGCAACCAGTTGGGCCAACGATTGCAACTGCGCCGGACGCCGGAAGTGATTTTTCTGGAAGACCGTTCTTTGGAACGGGGCGATAAAATGTTGATACTGCTGAATCAGCTTTCTGCCGATCGCAAACCGGGTATGTTTGATGACGAAGAATTGGCCGAGGGCAATGAAAATGATGATGATGATGATTTAGAAGCAGACGAGGATTAGTGTCTGAAGGTAGTCAACAGCTTTCCTGTCAACAGTCCACAGTCAACAGTCAACAATTCCTAATTTCCCATGATTGACAATCTTTCCTTACCAGAACTGGTGGCACAGATGTTCGTGGTGCGCGCTTCTGGCTGCTTGTTCGACCACCAAATTCGCTATCCCGAATGGGAACCAACTGCCAGCAAACTCCGCTATTATCTGGAAAATTTGGGCGTCGGTGGGGTGATTTTGGTCGGGGGAAGTGCTGCGGAGTTGGCACTTCGATCGCACCAATTGCAGTCTTGGGCCAAGTTTCCGCTACTGCTGGCGGCCGATATTGAGGAAGGTGTCGGCCAGCGGTTCGCGGGGGCGACTTGGTTCGGGCCGCCGATGGCAATTGCTGAAGTGGCGCGACACGATGCAGGTAAAGCTGATCGATATGCTGAACAAATGGGCGCTGTCACTGCGATCGAAGCTAGGGCGATCGGTCTAAATTGGATTCTTGCACCGGTGGTTGATGTTAACAACAATCCCGACAATCCTGTGATTAACGTCCGCGCTTTTGGCGAGACACCGGAAATTGTCGGGAAATTAGCCGCTGCTTTTATTCGCGGCGCAGGTGAGCATCCGGTTTTGACTACAGCTAAGCATTTTCCCGGCCACGGGGACACGGCGGTTGATTCTCACTTGGAATTGCCGGTTTTGCCGCATTCCCCAGCGAGATTGGCCCAGGTTGAGTTGCCTCCTTTTGTTGAGGCGATGGCTGCTGGGGTCGATGCTGTGATGAGTGCTCACTTGCTGATTCCGGCTTGGGATGCGGAGTGTCCTGCTACTCTTTCTCGCAAAATTTTGATCGGGAAGCTGCGAGAAGAGTTGGGATTTGAAGGTTTGATCGTGACGGATGCTTTGGTGATGGGTGCGATCGCCAATAAGTACGGCGCTAATGAAGCTGCTGTTTTGGCTGCTGAGGCTGGTGCTGATGTTTTGCTGATGCCGCTTGACCCGGAAGGGGCGATTCTGGCTGTCTGCGAAGCTGTCACTCAAGGGCGACTTCAAATATCACAAATCAAGGAATCTGTCAAGAGAATTTGGTCGGCTAAAGCTAAAGTCGGTTTGTTAGTAAAGGAAAAGGAAAAAGCAGTAGATTCAACATCGATCAAGTCGATAGACTTAAGTTTGCTGGCAACTCCTGATGCCAGGGCAACTGCTGCCGATATTTTGCGAGATTCTTTGAAATTTGGCGGCAATCTACCTTTGCAGGTTGCCAAACCCGCAGAAAACCAGCTTTTGCGGAATTTGATTGTTGTAGATGATGTTTTGGGGTGTGAGTTTTTGGGCAACCACACTCCGGCGATCGCCCTTCCTGAACAGTTTGGTTACGAATTGCAACTGATTGACGATCGCACAGGGGCGATCGCTGATAATACAGGTGCAGAGCATTTTTCTCCAACACTGCTGCAAATTTTCATTCGCGGCAATTGCTTCCGAGGCAGTGCTGGTTTGACCGAAGCAGCTCAAGATTGGTTTAAGAAATTATTAAAAACTGGAGAACTGCAAGCTGTGTTAATTTACGGCAGTCCCTACGTTTTAGAGCAATTTTTGCCACACTTGCCTCCGAGTATTCCTTATGTATTTTGTTTTGGGCAAATGCCGGCAGCGCAATCTCTCGTTCTTGAAGTGCTATTCGGCATTGACGGAACTGGTAATGCTTGAGTTGCCGGACTCCTAAATATTTCCTTTGCTGCTTGCTGCGTTAGGAGTTAAATTCATCAACCCGGTTTCTCGCCGGAAATGTTGCCTTTGGTGGCAAAGCATCCAGAAACCGGGAATCCGATGCGGGTTCCCAAGTTCTGAATTGAGCTTTCCAGCAGATCCGCTTGCTAGTCGGGAAAATGTGCTGCTTCTCAACATCCTAAGACAGATCCCATCACTTACTGATGATTCCTATAATTTATTTTTATTTACGGCAGTGAATTGTATAGCTGTATACGGACAAAATTTAACTTCCATATTCGTAAGTTTGGACTATATTATTACCAGGGCCATAAAATTTTTTAGTAAAACATTGAGGGCGCATTATGATTCACTCCACTATTCCCCAAATCCAATACTCTTTAGATGTGATCCAAGATGAAGCGCGTCAGCTCGTGCATGAGGGCGTACTCAGCCGCCAACAGCCCATCTATACCCTGTGCCAATTCATTCCGCCCCGGGAATGGGCTTGTGTAGAGTGCGAATTAGAAAAATGCGACTTCTTGCTGCGCGATCGGATCGCCGACCTGATCGGTTCTGAAAAATGGGACAATGACTAAAGTTTGGTTCTGTTAAATTAAGTTGGCAAGTAAACTCCGGCTGTGTTAGAGACTCTTGATTCTTTAATGCTGGGAATTTTCGGCGCGCAAATTTTCCAACTCGGCCCTCAGCGCTGCCATGTGTGCAGTTAATTCTTGAATCTCTAGCTTTACGTTAGGCTGTACAACCGACTCGGGAGGAGCATCAGTCGCTGCATCTGATTGCTTGGGCGAGACAGATTCATTGTCTGCATTCTCCCGATCGCCCGGTTGAGAGAAAATAGTATCTACAAAATTCCGGGCTTCTCGCTCAGTCATTTCTCCTTTTTCCAGCAGCTCATCGGCTAGCTGGCCAAAATCTGACTTCAGTTTGTCAAGATTTTCTTCTCGCTTCAGAGGATCTTGCAATGTCTCAATTAAAAAGGAAGTTGCACCTAAAGTTAGGTGAAATCCTGTTTGCAGCATTTGAGGCAGGTTGTCGGGATTCATCTAAAAATGCCGCTAGAACGTTTTTCTGAGTTTTTGGTTCGCTAGTTGCTCCCAAGTCGGGGCGCAAAGCCGCTTTTTAGCGCGAAGGTGCTGGCGTTGTGGGTCGCGATCGCCCCGAGTCAGGAAATATCAGCTTTTGGGAGGACGTTTTGCCGTTGTGCCAATACTAATCGTATCATTACTTCGTAAATTAATAAATGTCAAGTGTAAACTTTTGTAACTACGAATCGAGACTTTCCCACTGGAAAGCTCAGTCTATTTGAGATTTGAGATTTGAGATTTGAGATTTGAGATTTGAGATTGAACAGGACTTACGCACTGCGACTAAAAAAACCCGGTGGCTAATTACCCCTGCGTAAGTCCTGTTCAATCCAGTTAAGGATACAGCGCCTCGCCAGTGGAGGGGTCAAATATAAATAGTCGATCGAAGTCAAGCTGTACCGTCAGTCGATCGCCCGATCGCAAGCGAACACTCGCAGGTATTTGTAACTGTACAGTAGTTTCAGCACTCAACAAAGGCAAACTCGCCCGAATTAAAGTTTCTCGCCCCAGAGGTTCCACGACTTTTACCTCTACATCAAGAGGGACTTTTTCTAAGGCCCAAACATCGGTTTTCAAATCATCATCTTCTACTGTTTGTGGGGTAAAGATTTCTATATTTTCTGGACGGATGCCCAAATCAAATCCTTGTCCTTCTCTAGCCTGCAATTTTTTCTGAATCGAGGGCGGACAGGCTAAATGTTGATTTCCCACTTGAAAGGATTCGTTAGTATAAATTGCCGGCAAAATGTTCATGGCGGGATTGCCTAAAAATGTGGCAACCATGCGGTTAGCTGGTTTGGCGTAAATGCTTTGCGGGTCTCCAATTTGTTGAATTTTACCCCCATTTAAAACTACAATCTTATCAGCTAAAGTCATCGCTTCCACTTGGTCGTGGGTGACGTAAATTGTGGTAATTCCCAGCCGTTGATGCAGTTGTTTGAGTTCTGCTCTAGTGTCATCTCGCAGTTGAGCATCGAGGTTAGAAAGCGGTTCATCTAAAAGAAATACTTTCGGTTCGCGGGCGATCGCCCTTCCGAGTGCTACCCGCTGCTGCTGTCCGCCTGATAGCTGTTTGGGCTTACGCTTGAGGAGGTGGTCGATCGAGAGCGATCGGGCTACTGTTTCGACTCGTTCTTGAATTTTAGTCTGGTCAACATTCCGCATCCGCAATCCAAATGCCAAGTTTTCGGCGACAGTCATGTGCGGATAAAGCGCGTAATTTTGAAACACCATTGCTACATCCCGCTGTCTCGCCGGAATGTTGTTAACTAAATTATCTCCGATGTAAAGATTGCCGGAAGTTGCGGTTTCTAAACCTGCAATTGTCCGCATAATTGTGGATTTACCGCAGCCGGATGGCCCGACTAATACCCAAAATTCCCCGTCCGGGATTTTGAAGCTGATGTTTTCGATCGCGGTGACGTTTTGGTAGCGTCTGGTAATATTTTCTAAGCGAACATTTGCCATTTTGTGAATGTAATTAGTAATTGATAATTAGTGATTTTTACCTTCAGTCTTCAGCCTTCAGAAAACTGTTCCAATTCTAAAACTGTGCGGTCTAATTCTTCAACTATAGGCGTTAACTCAGCTTGGCGGAATGCTTCTACTAAAGAACGATAATACCAGAGAGAACCATCTTTGCCACCTTTGAAGCGTTCCCAAACAGTATCTCCTAATTGACGGTAATCTTTCAGGATCGATCGAACATTATAAAGTTTATCAGCAGCCGAGACTAATCTGACCGAGCCAGAAGCTGTAGAAATGCGATCGATATAAGCTTGCTTTCGCTGACGCCAAGGGGGTTTCGGCGTCTCGTCACTGTCGGTACAGCCGTCTACAATCGCTGTGACGGTATTCCCAAAGCGGTGGCAGATGGCTTCGCGGGTGGTGGCGCCGCCTTGATCTTCGATCGCATCGTGAAGCAAAGCTGCGATCGCCTCATCTTCATTTGCCCCATATTCTAAAGCTATACTAGCCGTGCCCAACAAATGGGCAATGTAGGGAACCCCGGAACCTTTGCGAACTTGGGTAGCGTGCAATTCGGCAGCATAGGTGAGGGCTTCAGAAAAACGGTTTGAGAGAATCATGAAAGTCACCTTTCTGAATTGCTATGATATATAAATTGTCGGGCTAAGTTGAAAAGACCACATCTACCAATTTCAATAAGATCATAAAGATGCGATCGAGAGCGATCGCTTGTACAATTATAATCGTTAACAAGAGGTTTATAGCATGACAGCTACTATAATTACACCCAAAAATACCGACCCAAACTCAGAGCCAGAATCACATCCAAACTTAGAAAATATACCAGAAATTTACCCCGAATCTCAGCCAGAAAAAGTCATATCTCTCGAAGAGTTTTTAGTCAAGCCTCCTGATAGAATGGAATGGGTTGATGGCAACTTAGTGGAGAAAACAGGAATGACATTCCAGCACGGTCTCGCTCAATCTAAATTATCTACATCCTGGAGAAATTACAAAAATTCCAGCGGACAGGGAGGAGAAGTTGTTACAGAAGTTCTTTGCCGCACTAGCAAGCAGGGTCGCCGTCCCGATGTTGCTTACATTACTCCTGAATTGTTGCCAGAATCAGGCAATTTTACAGCATTTTCCCAAAGTTTTCCTTTGATAGCGGAAGTTGCTTCCCCCGAAGATAGCGGCGAAGAGTTATTTGCGAAAGCTCACGAATATTTGGAATCGGGATGTTTAGAAGTTTGGTTGCTATTTCCTGAAGCTAGATTAATATTTGTGAATGCAGGGCAACGCTGGCGGTTGTTTAATGCGGATGAAGTGGTTAACACTCAAAGTGTACTTACAGGTTTTAGCGTAGCTGTGAGTGAATTGTTGGCTTAAGGAATGTGTAAAAGTAATTTATTAAAATTATAAAAATAGCTTTTAAAATATTGGAATTCAATGTGATTAATTTTATGTTAAGACGGGAATTAATGACTATATTGGAGCGAAAAAACCACATTTAATATACTCTACTGGTAACTTATAACTCTTGATAAATTCGCTCGCGTTCCACTATAACGTTCCGCTTTTTCAAATCAACTCAAAGGCGTTTTTCTGGATTTAAAAGAGGGTGCAACTCAGCTTCATCATAATGGACGGGTCATCAATTTTTGTTAGTCTGTTACACGTTGAATTTTGCCGACTTATGGCGTTTGCTCAGGCACCAAAGCAGCGCTATATCGCTCTTTAGTCACTCTGGGAAGACTATAATCAAGGAAAATCGCTGAGTGAAACCTAGTCCCTGATTATGATAGCGTCGAGGGAGCCATTCCTGTAATTGAAGATGATTCTGAGTTCCACTTTTCCTCCCCCTAGACAGACAAAAGAGCGATAGTTTTAATTATCGAGCTGGGTAAAATATTTAAATCTCAACTATCAATTAAAACAGGGCGGTGGCTAACAACAGCCACCGCCCTCAAGATAGTATTGCGCTATCTAAGTCTATGCTTACGCAGGAAGCAAGACTGAATCAATAATGTGGATGACGCCATTATCAGCAGCAACATCGGCTGCAGTAACGGTAGAATCATTGATTTTGACGCCATTGGAAGCATCAATTTTAACTTCTGAACCTTCCACTGTCTTGGCAGATTTCAGCTTGACCACATCAGCGGCCATAACTTTGCCAGAAACGACGTGATAAGTCAAGATTTTTGTGAGCTTAGGAATGTCCTTAAGCAGTGCTTCTACAGTACCTGCGGGAAGCTTAGCAAAAGCTTCGTCAGTAGGCGCAAAAACTGTGAAGGGGCCAGCGCCTTTGAGAGTATCTACTAAACCAGCAGCTTTGACAGCAGCAACTAGGGTTGTAAAAGATCCAGCCGAAACGGCGGTATCAACGATATCAGCCAAGTGAGTCACCTAGTTTTTGTAATCTATAAATCACTATAACGCTAAAAAGTTAATTTAGCTACATTAATTTTTTCTCTAGTTCTGTCTGGTTGTCTGATTATTTCAGATAGCATTTTTTGATTTAAATCATTTCATACAATACCTATCTAAAGGTAGATATGTGTTTTGCCCTTTTACTGTATTTTAAATTGTTGATGTGATCCTAAATACATTAGTAAGACGATCGCCCCTGCGCGCTTTTTAAACTAAACGCAGGGGGGAGACTGCATCGCCCCTGCTACGACATTTTGATTAACTTGGCAAAACATTCAACCCTCAGCCCAGCGCTAACACATTACAAAAGCCCGTTACCCCGACTTATGGCAACAGTTTGGGAAATCCCGATCTAAACTGTTAACAACCATTAACTAGGGGAAGGGTGACATGAGATACAAACTATTAGGTCACAGCGGACTTCGCGTTTCCGAAATCTGCCTCGGAACCATGACTTTTGGGGAAGAGTGGGGTTGGGGGAGTTCCTACGACGAAAGCCGGAAAATGTTCGACGCCTTTGCAGAAGCCGGCGGCAATTTCATTGATACCGCGAATCTCTACACCAACGGTACTAGCGAAAAATATGTCGGTGAGTTCATCGCAGCCGATCGCGAAAAATGGGTAGTTGCCACTAAGTATAGCCTCAACATGAAAAATGGCGAAATCAATGGTTTCGGCAACCACCGCAAAAATATGGTGCAAGCAGTAGAAGCAAGTTTGAAGCGATTGCAAGTTGAATACATAGATTTGTTGTGGCTGCACGCTTGGGATTTTACCACACCCGTCGAAGAAGTGATGCGCGCTTTTGATGATTTGGTGCGCGCCGGTAAAGTTCTTTATATCGGCATTTCCGATACGCCAGCTTGGATTATTTCTCAAGCAAATACGATCGCTAATCTGCGCGGTTGGACACCATTTATCGGCTTGCAAATCGAGTATTCTTTAAAAGAGCGAACTCCAGAACGGGACTTGATCCCTATGGCAAAAGCGTTTGATATTGGCGTCACAGCTTGGAGTCCCCTAGCAGCCGGTTTGCTGACAGGAAAATACAACACTTCAGAAACAGCCAGCGAAGCTAAACGGCTGAATTCACCTGAATCTGGAAAAATTAACGAACGAGACCTCAAAATTGCTGACGAAGTTAGCAAAATAGCGGTCGAAATTGGCAAACCTGCTTCTCAAGTAGCCCTAAATTGGCTGCGACAACAGCCAGTCGAAGTTATTCCGATTGTGGGTTCGCGCAAACTCTCGCAACTTCAGGAAAATTTAGCTTGTTTGGAGTTTGAATTAACCCCGGAACAAATGCAACAGTTAGACAAAGTAAGTGCAATTGAATTGGGTTTCCCTCACGATTTCTTAAAGAGTTCGACAGTGCAAGATTTTGCCTTTGGAGGTGGAATCGCCAAGATTGACAGACGCCGACTGTAAAGTTGCTGCTATTTTCTAGTTGCGGATTTAGGTGGCTATTGTGCCTTTGATTGCAGATAGCGGCGAACCCGCCCTTAGAGGGATGATTGACATTTGTGCTGTGGGCGCAAGGTTAAACTGACGCCCACAGCGCCAATGTCATCATCTTGGTTTCTTCCCACAGACTCGCGCAAAATCTTAGGTTTATCGTTGCGGTTGCCTGGTTTCTGTGATATTGTTGAGACAGGTGCTGTTCGGTGAGTTTAACCTGACTGCATAAACTGTCAATTGTTAATCTATCGGAAGTCAGAAATCTCGGACGCAACTTGGTATAGTAGGATACAAATTTACCCAATTAGCGATCGGATGAGTTAAAAAAAAGCAAGGTTTGTCAAATCAAAAAGCAACATAAACTTGATGGCAAATTTTCTCTCATCTTCAAATAAAGCAATAAAACTTGCTCTTTTTTCACCCCGTACCTGCCAGTTAAAAGTCATTTTACAAGGTCGATCGGCATTTTAACGGCTTTGGAACCTCGCATACAAGCTAGGTGTCTCCTGAGATAAAAGTCATCCTTCAGATAGAAGTTATGGCAGAAAAACTGGGTTACATTTAACAACAATAGCAAGTCTAACAATATTAACTTATCTCCAAGTTTCAATTCTGAAAAAAGCAGATAAGCCTGTTTTTTCCGCAGCTAAACAGTTTCTTTGTTTGGCTCACTGAATGCGGCGCTTGCTCGTCAATAAAAGTTCTCAGATTTATGCTTGCGACTTTCAGTAAGACACTGCTGAGAAATATATCCTATTGACAACTTTTAACGGACAAATTTTCATTGACAAATTCCAGAGGCTAATATGTCGCCCCCAGAAAACTCAGTAAACAATAATTATAGCAATAAAGAGCGAGCATGGGAGATCCGATTTACCTCTATAGATCCAGCCAAATCGCCATCTCAATTCGCTGCGTCGCCCGCATTGCGCGCCAACTTATCAAAAACTGAGGCTTTAGATGCACCAGATTTAGTTTGCCTGTCCCATTTGCGGTGGAATTTTGTCTATCAACGTCCGCAACATCTCTTGAGTCGCTGTGCCAAAACTCGTCGCGTATTCTTTGTAGAAGAACCTGTGTTTACCGCGGCTACAGATTGGTGGCTTGATGTGAGCATCCACGAAAGCGGAGTCTGGGTAATAGTACCGCACCTGAGCGAAGGAACCAGCGAAGCAACAGCACAAACTGCTCAGCAAGCCATGCTAGATGATTTGTTTCGAGCGGCGGAAATTAGCCAGTACATCCTCTGGTATTACACACCAATGGCTGTCAGTTTCACAAGCCACTTACAGCCGCTAGCTGTAGTCTACGACTGCATGGATGAACTGTCAGCATTCCAAGGCGCGCACCCGGATTTAAAAGCCAATGAAAACCAATTATTAAAGCGCGCTAGCGTAGTATTTACCGGGGGACACAACCTTTACGAAGCCAAACAGCACCAGCACCCAAACATTCACCCCTTCCCCAGCAGCATCGAAAAAGAACACTTTGCGACAGCCAGGAATCATTCAGAAGAACCGGCGGATCAAAAAGACATTCCTCACCCGCGTTTGGGATTTTATGGCGTCATAGACGAACGCATGGATCTCGAACTGCTAGCGGGCATGGCCCAAGCAAGGCCGGACTGGCATTTAGTCATCATTGGCCCGGTGGTGAAAATCGATCCGGCAACTCTGCCAACTCACCCAAATATCCACTATCTTGGTGGCAAATCTTATCAAGAACTGCCAGGGTATCTTGGCGGATGGGATATCGCAATGCTGCCTTTTGCGATTAACGAATCGACTAAGTTTATTAGTCCTACGAAAACTCCAGAATACCTCGCTGCTGGCAAACCTGTCATTTCTACTCCTATCCGCGACGTGGTGCGACCCTACGGAGAAAACGGCTTGGTTCGGATTGCTAGCAATTCGGAAGAATTCGTTGCTTGTGGTGAAGAAATCTTCAGCGAAAGTTCGGACGTTCGCACCAAGTGGCTGAGCGAAGTAGACGCCTTTTTAGCAGACAATTCTTGGGACAATACCTGGGGTGAAATGCTGGGGTTGATCGAAAGTGCGATCGACGAGAAACGGCAGAAAGCAGAAGGCCGGATGAAAGTTTTAAGTTAGGAATGTTGAGGTTGAAGTTAAAGAGTTACACTTTACGGATTCAAAAACTAACACTCAACACTCCTCGCTGTATGTCCAATTACCAATTATTCCTTACCCTTACCCACACTCAGAGGTGTTTCAATGTTTGACTATTTAATCGTCGGAGCCGGATTTGCAGGTAGCGTCATTGCCGAAAGACTAGCAAATGAGGCCGGAAAAACAGTCCTGATAATTGATACCCGCAACCACATCGGCGGCAACGCATACGATCACTACGACAACCACGGCATCCTGGTACACAAATACGGCCCCCACATTTTTCACACCAATTCGCGCCAAGTTTTCGAGTATCTTTCGCGGTTCACCGAGTGGCGGCCTTACGAACACCGGGTCCTCGCCAGCGTTGACGGTCAACTGTTGCCAATTCCAATCAATCTCAACACCGTAAACAAACTTTACGGACTGAATCTCACGTCATTTGAAGTAGAAGATTTCTTCGCGAAAGTAGCAGAACCAAAGGATTACATTCGCACTTCCGAAGATGTCGTTGTCAGCAAAGTCGGTCGCGAACTTTACGAGAAATTCTTCCGCAACTACACCCGCAAACAGTGGGGAATGGATCCGTCGGAACTCGACAAATCAGTGATTGCCCGCGTTCCCACTCGCATTAACCGGGACGATCGCTATTTTACCGATACCTATCAAGCAATGCCCCTGCACGGCTACACTCGGATGTTTGAAAAGATGCTTTCTCACCCAAACATAAAGGTGATGCTGAATACCGACTACCGGGAGATTGAGGGTTTTATCCCTTACGGAGAAATGATTTACACCGGGCCAGTCGATTCCTATTTCAATTATTGCTACGGCAAACTGCCTTACCGTTCCTTGGAATTTAAGCACGAAACGCTGAACGTACCCGTACACCAAGAAGCACCGGTGGTAAATTACCCGAACGAGCATTTATATACTCGCTGCACGGAGTTTAAATACCTCACGGGACAAGAGCATCTAAAAACTAGCATTGTCTACGAATATCCCCAAGCTGAGGGAGACCCTTACTACCCGGTTCCACGCCCGGAAAATGCCGAAATTTACAAGAAATATAAGGCTTTGGCTGATGCAACTCCGGGAGTTTCTTTCGTGGGAAGGCTGGCGACTTACAGGTATTACAACATGGATCAAGTGGTCGCTCAAGCTCTGACAACTTACACACAAATTACTACCAAGCCGGTGATTGAATTGGTAGAAAATGTTAACGGTTCTGCCTCTAATGTCAGCTCATCCAATGGAGTCGCCCCTCGCCCAAGCGCAGCTTCTCTAGAAGTCGCTGCTGTCAACCACGGCAACGGCAACGGCAACGGCAAATCTACTACCAAGTAGCTGGAAGCTGCGAGTTACGTACGGGTAAAAAGGTAAGGTGCCGAGAGAGCACCTTACTCGGTTTTCATCAAAAGTTATTTAATAATTCAAACAACCATTGAGGTAAAAATGAACGTTCTAGTGAAAATTGTTTTGTCTCATGAGGTTTTGGAAATTTCTCAATTTGCTCAGTTTCAGAAAGAAATACAGCGCCTAATGGCCAGCGGTGGCAAAATTATTATGCTCGATTTCTCAAAAATAAATTTTCTGAAAAATTCCGAGTTAATGGCTGTAGTGGCGATCGTGAAATTAGTTAGAGACAGCGAATGTATACTTTTGATCTCTGCCATGAGCGAACAAGTTAGAATTCTATTTGAACTCACGGGACTACAGCAAATATTTCATTGTTTGCCCTTTGCGGAAGAATTTTATCTCACAAGTGAGCAAACTGAACCGTTAGGAGGTTTGCAAAGTGTTGCTAGCTAGAGGGAGAGGAGGAGAGGGGGGATAGGAAAAATCTTCCTGGTTTTTTCTTCCTGGTTTATTGTTCCTTCTCCTGACTAATGACTTCAGCACAAGAGAGCCTTCAGATGAGGCTGTTTTAATGGGCAGAACTTTTGCAAATTAATTAGCAAAAAACTTGTCAAAGTGAGGGTAATTGTCGCTAACCTATAAATATAACTTTGGGTAGATGTGCCGATGAGTTGGTTAGGTAGAGAGCTAGAAAATTGCGAGATAGAAGAGTCTGCAACTCTTGATAGTAAGGTGACAGTTCAAGGACGGAAAACAGGTTATCCGCGCCCCCAACTGCGCCGGAGCAACTGGATTTGTCTCAATGGTCAGTGGCGGTTTGCTTATGATGACGCGGGCCACTGCGTGCAGCCGATCGATATTTCTGAGTGGAGTCACACTATAGAAGTGCCGTTTGCTCCAGAATCGGCAAAAAGCGGGATCGGCGACACGAATTTTCACGCCAACTGCTGGTATGAACGCGAATTTGACATACCCCACACAGAAGGCAGAGTTCTCCTCCACTTTGGGGCCGTAGACTACCGCGCCCGCGTCTGGGTGAACGGTCAGTTTATCATCGAACACGAAGGCGGACACACTCCTTTCACCGCAGACATTACAGCAGTTGTGAACCTCAACGGACCCCAGCGGGTGACAGTCTGGGCCCACGACGACCCGCAAGATTTGGAACAACCGCGCGGCAAGCAAGACTGGCAAATAGAGCCGCACAGTATTTGGTATCCGCGCACGACCGGTATTTGGCAGACGGTGTGGGTAGAATTGGTGCCTCACACTTATATCGAGCGCATCCGCTGGACTCCGCAGTTTGAACGCTGGGAAATTGGTTTTGAAGCGTTTGTCGCGGGCGATCGCCAGTCGGGAATCCAAATTAAAGTTAAACTGTCGATCGGCTGTTTGCTGCTAGTCAACGACACCTACGAAGTTATCAACGGCGAAATCCACCGCCGCATCGCCCTCTCCGACCCTGGTATCGACGACTACCGCAACGAACTGCTGTGGAGTCCCGAAAAGCCGACCTTAATCAACGCTCAAGTGCAGTTGTGGGCCGACGGCAAACTACTCGACGAGGTTAAATCTTATACCGCGATGCGGACGGTCAGCATCCAGCGCGATCGCTTCATGCTAAACGGCCGCCCCTACTATTTGCGACTGGTGCTCGACCAAGGTTACTGGCCAGACACCATGATGACTGCCCCTTCCGACGAAGCTTTGCGACACGATGTCGAATTAGTCAAAGCAATGGGTTTCAACGGCGTCCGCAAGCACCAAAAAATCGAAGACCCGCGATTTTTGTACTGGGCTGACGTGCTGGGACTCTTAGTTTGGGAAGAAATGCCCAGCGCCTACCGCTTCACTCCCAAAGCCGTACAACGGCTGACGCGGGAGTGGACGGAAGTCATCGAGCGCGACGGCAGCCACCCCTGTATTGTAGTCTGGGTGCCGTTCAACGAATCTTGGGGAGTTCCGAATTTAGTCGAAGCAGCAGCCCACCGCAACTACGTGCAAGCGCTGTATTTCTTGACAAAAACCCTCGATCCGACTCGCCCCGTCATCGGTAACGACGGCTGGGAAAGCATCGATACCGACATCCTGGCGATTCACGACTACGACAACAACCCGCAAACCCTAGCCAAGCGCTACGGGCCCGAAGTCCAGCTAGCCGATTTGTTCGATCGCGGGCGTCCCGGCGGGCGAGTCCTCACCCTCGACGGCCACCCGCACCAAGGACAGCCGATGATGCTGACAGAATTCGGCGGCATTGCCTGCGCCGGTCGCGAAAACCCCGATTTTTTCAGAGTTTGGGGCTACGTGCGCGCATCCGACACGCAGGAACTGCAAAGGCGCTACACCGCGCTGTTGAAGGTGGTAAACCGAGTGGAAATGTTCAGCGGATTTTGTTACACGCAGTTAACCGATACTTTCCAAGAAGCTAACGGTTTGCTGTATGCCGATCGCACTCCCAAGTTTCCCGTAGAGGTGATCGCGGCGGCAACTCTCGGCTGGGATATTCCCGAAGAAAGTTCACAGCCGCAAGCTATTACTCAGTGCTAATTGGTGATTTGTCAAGGAAAAAGTAAAAATCTGAGATTTTTTTCTTATTTCATTTTGACTTTTTGCCGATCGATATAGTTCTTACAAAAACACCCTTTGTAGTAAGGGCTTTAATCCTTTCTGAGTGAGATTTAAGGACTCAAGTCCTGACTACAAACCTTAATGACCCATTACCCATTCGATTGATGTTTCAAAGTTTTTTCATGGGCGGATTTGAATGTTCCACCCACAGAGTGCAATCTGGAAAACGCCTCGATGTCACAGCCGCCACCGGTCACGATAAATTTGCAGCAGCCGACTACCAACGCTTGCAGGAGCAAGGCATTTACACAGTCCGCGAAGGCCTCCGCTGGCACTTAATCGAACAGACACCCGGAAAATACGATTTTTCCAGTTCCCTGCCAATCATCCGCGCCGCCCGCGACATGAAAATGCAGGTAATTTGGGATTTGTTTCACTACGGCTGGCCAGACGATATTGATATTTTCAGTCCCGAATTTGTGTCCAGGTTTGCAAACATGGTGCGCGCTTTTATGGAAGTGCTAACTGAGGAAACAGACCAAACACCTTTCGTGACACCTGTTAATGAAATTTCATTTATTGCTTGGGCCGGCGGCGATGTTGCCTACATCAATCCGTTTGCAAAAGGGCGGGGAGACGAGCTCAAAATCCAGTTAGTCAAAGCTGCGATCGCGGCGATAGAATCAGTTTGGGAAGTCAATCCCCGCACTCGCATCGTTCAAATCGATCCCACAATTAACATTATTGCTGACCCTGACAAACCGGAGGATCGGGACGCAGCGGAAGGTTATCGCTTATCTCAATATCAAGCTTGGGATATGTTGGCTGGACGTTTTCGCCCGGAACTCGGCGGTAAGGAAAAATATCTCGATATTATTGGGGTGAATTATTACGATCGCAATCAGTGGATTCATAATGAAGACCCAATGAAATACACCGATCCGCTGTATCGGCCGTTTCGCGAACTGCTGCAAGAAGTGTTTGAGCGTTACCGTCGCCCCTTATTCATAGCCGAAACGGGTACTGAAGACGATTTTAGACCTGTCTGGTTTAATTATGTGTGTACTGAGGTAGTGGCGGCGATGAAAGCAGGAGTTCCGATAGAGGGAATCTGCTTGTATCCGATTGTTAACCATCCGGGTTGGGACGACGACAGGCACTGTTACAATGGTTTGTGGGATTATTGCAATGAATCGGGCGATCGGGAAATTTACCAGCCTTTGGCGGATGAATTGCAGTTTCAAAGGGAGCAGATTGAACCGTTGCTGAAGTTGCAGAATTGATAGCTGCGATCTAATTATGTAGGGTGCGCTGCGGCGCACCTTATGCTGTTAATCAAATTAATAGTCTGAGATCGTGTCCGGTCGATCAACTGCAATATCCGAAAAAAGCCTTGAGCTGCTTTAAGAAAGCAAATAGCTCTAGAACCGCTGGTCTCATTCTTCCCATGGACTGCCTTTGGCTTCCAACTCTGCCATTTTTTCCTTCCTTAGTTCATGTAAGGTTCTATTAGTCGAACTAAGCACTGCCCATTCATAAATATTTATAGAAGACCAACCAGTAACTTTCTTTCCCCAATTATTATAGGAGATTTCTTCCCCATTAAATCTGACCAATGTATCATCAATTATTATAGCTTCAGAGCTTTCAAACTCTTTAATTTCAATGCTATCCCCAGCTTTGATTAATTCCCACTCAAACAACTGATCCATTCGAGGTAGCCAAGTTCTATTAAAGCCAGAATCAGTGGATATAATTTCTCCCTTCATTGTAGAACATTCTCCGGCTAAACCCACGTAAAAATCATCCAGTTGTGCCGGAGGCAAAATTTTCTCAATACTCAAAAAACCTTGCTCTCCTATAAAAACAGGAGTGATATTAAGACAGATGGCGTCTACCCCATTTGAAATCAACCAAGCAACAGCAGAAAGGGTTTGCTCATCAAAGGATGAGGCTATAAGTATTATTCGTTGTTTTTTGTTAAAGGTTTTGAGTGCGTCATTGCTTGACAAGAATTTATTCAACTCTCGTCTCGCTTTTTCACCAGGAGTCAAATCACCTAATTCATACTCATCTTTGTGTATCTCGATATACGAACTATAGACTAACTCTACAAGGGATTCAGGTGTCGAAATTTTGGCATAACTCGCGGCATACCTGATAGCTTGAAATTCAAAAGGTTCTTTTCTCGCCTTGATGTCTTGTACGTCGCGTTTAATCTCGATTAGAACAACATTGCCATCTGCGTCAATGGCAGTTAAGTCGCTAATCCCGTTACTCGCATTACGAACTTGTTGACCAACAACTAGAAGAGTCTCCTCATCCCCAAAGAGCAAATTAATGTTTTTGCGTAAGAACTCTTCAATATGTCTTTCCTGTAAGTTTAAGTCTTTAAAGTTTCTGACTTTTATTTCTATTGCTTCGTTCCTTTGGATGCTGCCGTCGTCGAAAGTAACAGGTATGTACATCGCACTCCCCTTTGCTGCTATTTCCTGTCTAAGTGTTCAACTATATTGAGCCTATGTATCCGCTCAATAATCCGGGATAAATCGCTCAACGATGCACCAGGAACCAAACTAAATAAAGCCGGGCCGGTTTTTGCTGTTGCTGCGGGCTGTCACGCCTTTTCTGAGCAAAAACCCGGTTTCTGGCTACCCGTGCGTAAGTCCTAATAGCAATAAGGGCGGACAAAATGCCCACCCCATATACTAGATATCACTTTGATATCAGACTTAAATTTTCAATACCCCCAGGGGAATTCGAATCCCCGTCGCATCCGTGAAAGGGATGTGTCCTAGGCCTCTAGACGATGGGGGCGCGTCGTTGCGTTTGCTTGTGTTCCGCACCTTTATTACCTTAACTAATCTTTCCCAATCTGTCAACTACTTTGCGAAACTTTTTTTTCTAGTCGTCCCAAAGCTCGTCACAGTAGGCTTTGAGGATGGCGGCGCAATTGCCGATCGCCCCGAGATGAGCAATTTCAAAGCCGTGGGTGTTCTGGGTGGGGAAAGCCAAACAAGCGGCGCGGGCTACGTGGCCGAACTTCATGGCGATCGAAGCATCGCTCCCAAAACCGCTAATTACCGCCAACTGCACCTCTACATCGGCTGCTGCGGCTGCTGCGCGCAATTGGGCGTTCAATCCTTCATCATAGACTCCGTAGCCGTCCTGAACCAGCAAAACCGGGTTTTCGCCGTCACGAATCGGGTATTCCGGTGCTAGAGGGCAAATTTCCAAAGCGATCAGCGCATCCAACGGCTGGCGCTGCGTGAAATACAAAGCTCCGATCGCTCCAACCTCCTCCTTCGCCGACGCTACCAAATAAACATTCACCGCAGGCTCTTTCAAACATTCCGCCAGAGCCAGCAAAATCGCCACTGAAGCCTTGTTGTCCAGAGTGTAGCTGGCGATCCAATCCTTCAACCGCAGCGGGCGCTTGCGGTGCTTTCCCACCACCATCCGCGTGCCCGGTCGAATTCCGGCCTCGCCTAATTCCTCGGCGGTACACTTAGTTTCGATCCAGGCATTTTCCCACTTTAAAGAAACATCTTCCTGCTGAGCTTTCTGAGGAGATTCGTGAGAAACATGGCGCGAACCGAAGCTGAGAATGCCGCTAATTGTTTGCTTGTCTCCGAGCAAATCCACCACGCCTTCGCCGTAAACCCAAGGAAATGCGCCCCCCAGTCTGCGGACTTCCACGCGGCCCCTCTCGCCTATTGTTTTAACTAGGGCGCCAATTTCGTCTTTGTGGGCGGTAATGGCGATCGACTTTTCGGGATTGCGGCCCTTAATTAGGGCGATCGCATTGTCCGCGCGATCGAGCCAAGCATTCACTCCCAGGGCGGCGAATTTTTCCATCAACCGCTGGTTAATTTCCGACTCCGCACCGCTGGGTGAGTGCAGCATTACTAATTCTTCGATTGTTTGGAACAGGCGATCAAACTCTAACATTTTTGATTTTCGTTTTTAGGAGCGAATTTTGACATATATTAAAGCAGATTTACTCTCTATTTCCCCGGCGGTACACTTAGTTTTAATTCAGGCATTTTCCCACTTGAAAGAAACATCTTCCTGCTGAGCTTTTTGAGGAGCCTAGGAATGAAGCAATTGGACGCAGCAAAGGGGGATTGAGTAACAAGATTTATGGGAGCCCGTGGGTGCGTTGGGCAATCCGTTGGGGTTTCACCTCACCCCGGACAAACTCGTGACGCGAGCAGGAGGCGACCAACCGTAGCCGTTATTGGTGGCGGATACACTGCTGGCTAACAAGGGCTATGATCCAGATCAGCGTGTGATTGACCCCCTCAATGCCGAGGGCAAGACCACCGTGATTTCACCTCGCCGCAATTGCAAGACCCTGGAAACTTACGATGCTGAATTGTACAAAGCCCGTCATTTGATTGAGAACTTTTTCCCCAAGCTCAAGCAGTATCAGGCAATCACGACACGCTATTACCGTAGGGCGGTGAACTTTCCGGCGTGGGATTCTTCTGGCTGCTGCAGTCATCTGTTTGAATTGATGACACCCCCTAAATTAACTTGACAGTGCCGTAAACTAATATGCCTGACCTCTTGAGCAGCTTCTTTTCTAATAATTTCATTCCTCACGGGCATTGTTACCTCTGGAAACCGGGGTTAGTCTGGCTGCACTTAATGTCAGATGCCTTGACTACCCTCGCTTATTTCTCGGTGGCGGTTGCCATTGTTTATTTTACGAATGAGCGTAAGGATCTGCCTGCCCACACGGTGATACTGCTGGTGGGTTTCTTTTTTATCTTTGCCTTATGTGGCACGACGCACCTGATGGAAATAGTGACACTTTGGCACCCCATTTATTGGGTTTCAGGACTGATCAAAGCTGTCACTGGTGCTTGGTCTTTGTATACCTTCACCTTTTTACTGATTCCCTTAATTCCAGTGGCACTCGATACGCCGAGTCCAGCTCAACTTGCCTTTACAAACCAGGAACTAGAAGAGAGTCGCCGCCGTATCCAGGCGATTAATGTGGAGCTAGAGCAACGGGTGCAGGAACGCACTTCCCAACTCGAAGCGTCTAATCGCACCAAAGACGAATTATTGAGGCGTGAACAAATAATTCGGGCAGAGGCAGAGGCAGCTAACCGTGCCAAGGATGAGTTTCTCTCGATTCTTTCTCATGAACTCAGAACTCCTCTCAACGCGATCTTAGGGTGGTCAACTATGTTACGGCAAAAAAACCTGAGTGAGGATAAGGTGGCGCGCGCTTTGGAGACGATCGAGCGAAACGCAAAGTCTCAAGCCCAGCTCATCGAAGACATCCTCGATGTTTCTCGCATCATCACAGGTAAACTGCGCCTCCGAGTGCGTCCTGTCAACCTCGTGCCGGTGATTGAATCGGCGATTGAGTCTGTACAATTGGCGGCTGAGGCAAAGTCAATTCGCCTGCAAAGCGTACTCGATTCTGAAGCTGGTCCGCTCTTGGGTGATGCCGATAGGTTGCAGCAAGTTGTGTGGAATCTACTTTCTAACGCCGTCAAATTTACTCCTAAAGACGGGCGAGTCCAGATTCTTTTGCAGCGAGTTAATTCCCATGTTGAAATTACTGTCAGCGACACTGGAGCAGGCATCAGCTCCGACTTTCTACCGTTGGTCTTCGATCGCTTCAGCCAGCACGACAGCACCACTACTCGCAGTTATGGGGGGTTGGGTTTAGGGTTAGCCATTGTGCGTCAATTAGTTGAACTACATGGCGGGACTGTAACGGTAGTGAGTCCAGGGGTAGGACAGGGGACGACCTTTACAGTCAAACTGCCCGTAATGATTATCCATCTACCACCCAGCGATCGAGAGCAATTAAACTCGCTGGTCGAGGCGAATGGGAGGGTTGAGGCCTCGCCGACCCTTGAAGGCTTACAAATCTTAGTGGTAGAGGACGAGGCTGACGCGCTAGAGTTGCTGAGCACGATTCTCGAAAAGTATGGTGCTGATGTCATGGCTGTGGCTTCGGCCAAGGAGGCCTGGACCATTATCGAAACCGCAACCGATCGCAAGCTCGATGTTTTAGTGAGCGATATTGGGATGCCGGATGAGGATGGCTACTCCCTGATCCGCAAGTTGCGTCAACTTGAAGCGCAGCGGGGCGGTAGGCTACCCGCGATCGCGCTGACGGCTTATGCCCGGAATGACGATCGTCAGCAGGCACTATTAGCAGGTTTTCAGATGCATTTGACCAAACCCGTAGATGCTGCGGAGTTAGTGGCGGTGGTGACCAGCCTCACCGGACGTACAAGTAGGTGCTAAAACCCAGGTGTTCAAGAACAAATGTTGCGTTTGAGAATAATGGGCTTCTTGTCAGCTTGGGGTGAAGGCTAGGGGTTGTGGCAAATCAAGTTTGTGAGTGTCGTCAGCAGGACAAACGTCTGTTAACTTGATTCAGGTAACAGGTCTACTTTATCCAGGATAGGTGGTTATCGAGTAGAGCCTGCATGAATGCTAGATTCTCTAGGATGCCAATTTCATCTTTGTGAGCGGTAATGGCGATCGACTTGTGGGGATTGCGATCGGGAATTAGCGCGATCGCACCTTTGACTTGAATACCCAGAATCTCTCCCCGCTTGAGGTTGAGGGCGCTCAAGACTGCATCCGCTTGCGATTGAGCGTCTTGAGTTGCTTTGCGGAGTGCTTGTTTTCGAGCTTCTTCGATCGCACTATCGGCAGCGACAAAACTCACACCGTCGATGCGTGTGGCTTCGGCATTCACCGCATCGTCAAACAAAGTGCCGGCAGATGCAGTATTAATCCGAAAAGTGACGGTATTCGTGGCCGTATAGCCTGTCAAGCGCTGCTGGTTGTTGTCGAAGTTATAAATTGGATTGAGGGTGATGCCGGCAGTTTCGAGTTTTTCGACTTGGCGCGATCGCAGCAACTCTACCACAGCCGACGATCGCCTCGCCGCTTCCTGCTGCACCTGGGCCGCCGTTTTCCCCTATACCTCAACCCCCAGCCGCACTTGTGTTTGAGTTGTAGGAATCGCTTCCACACCCCGCCCAGTAACAGTCAACGTTCTGATCCGCTGTTCTTGAGCCGCCGCCGGATCTAATCTCACAAAACTCACGAGAGTTAAGGTTAAACACAACGCTGTTAGCAGACTACGGAAATTAATGCGATCGCGCGATCGTTGAATTCATAAATTTGACTCTCCTCACATACAACAGATGCTATACTTTACCTTCCCACTGAAACTGCTAAATATCCGGGTTGTTACATTTTTAGCAACTAAAAAAATAGTCAGTAATTCTGAAGAAATTATGAGTTATTATGATGTCCGCAGGACGCTCCACTAAAAAATTGGTGTTCTGGGTAAAATAAGAGGTTTGGCAACGATAAATATAGAAACCCACCCAGTTTATGACAATCCGACGCAGATATTGTTTCATTTTAAATAAACTTTAAAAATGATAAAATTCTTAAAAGATGCAATCCTTAAAACAAGTTGCCCGCCGACTCAAAAAAGAGACTTACGCTGTTTATTTAGCAAGTACAGACCAGAGAGTACCTTGGTACGCCAGAATTTTAGCAGGCCTTACGGTTGCCTATGCTTTTAGCCCGATCGACTTAATTCCTGACTTCATACCGGTTCTCGGCTACTTGGACGATTTGATAATTGTACCTTTGGGAATTTGGCTGGTACTGAAGATGATTCCGCCACCGGTTTTAGCCGAGTGTCGGGAAAAAGCAGCCGCAGAAATAGAGCGAGGAAAACCGATAAATCGGGCTGCCGCTGTTGTGATTATTGCCATTTGGATTGGCTTGGGAATATTAGCAGCAATGTGGCTAACACGGATATTTAAACGTTAAAAAAAATCACCTATCTATTTATAGTCTAGGGTGCGCGCCGAGAACCTTACCTTAAACAACTCGCTTGGCAAAAAAATATTTAAAGTTCAAAAATCACCGTTGTAGTTATAATATAGGGTGCGCTAGGCGCACCTTACCTTAAAAAAAAACTCGCGGTATCGCATACCAAGTATTATTTACTCCTTAAAAAATTAAACTAACTTTCTAGCTATGACTCAAACCACTGATTTCCTCAGCCACCTCAACCCATCTCAGCGCCAAGCAGTCGCCCATTATAACGGGCCGCTGTTAGTAGTAGCGGGCGCTGGTTCCGGCAAAACCAGAGCTCTAACTTACCGAGTTGCTAACTTAGTTCGCACGCATCGAGTCGATCCTGAAAATATTCTGGCGGTGACATTTACAAATAAAGCCGCCAGGGAGATGAAAGAAAGAATTGAGAAATTGCTGGCAACTCAGCAAGCTGAAGCGGAATATGGTAAACCTTTGGTAGACTTAGCCCCGGATGTACAAACCAAATTGCGATCGCAAATTTACCAGAGAATTACCAAGCACATTTGGATGGGAACTTTCCACTCTTTGTGCGGCCGCATTCTCCGCTACGATATTGAAAAATACCAAGACGAAAAAGGCCGCAAGTGGCAGAAAAATTTTTCGATTTTTGATGAATCAGATGCTCAAAGTATCGTCAAACAAATCGTCACCAAAACACTGAACCTCGACGACAAGAAATTTGACCCGCGAAAAGTCCGCTATGTCATCAGCAACGCTAAAAATAAAGGCTTGTCGCCTCAAGAATACCAAGCAGCAGAACCGGATTACAGAGGTCGCGTGATTGCCGATGTTTACAGCCGCTACCAAGACGCTTTAGCAGCCAACAATGCCCTAGATTTTGACGATTTAATCCTCGTTCCCGTTAAACTTTTGAGCCAAAACGAGCAAGTATTAAATTACTGGCATAAAAAGTTTTGCCATATTTTAGTTGACGAATACCAAGATACCAACCGCACTCAATACGATTTGATTCGGATGCTGGTGACAAATAACGCCGACCCGAAAAGCTTCGATAAATGGCAAAACCGCTCGATTTTTGTAGTGGGCGATGTCGATCAATCAATTTACAGCTTTCGCATGGCAGATTATACCATCTTGCTGGAATTTCAACAAGATTTCGGAGATGGTTTGTCAGACGATAAAACTCAGACAATGGTAAAATTAGAGGAAAATTATCGATCGCGCGAAAACATCCTGCAAGTTGCGAACCACTTGATCGAACACAATACCGAACGCATCGAGAAAATTCTGCGCCCGACTCGCGAACCGGGAGCTCCGATTGTTGTCTGGCGGGCGGACAACGAATTAGATGAAGCGGAATTTGTAGCAGGTCAAATTCATTCCTTGAAGCGGCAAAACTCCGAATACGAAAACGGCAGTAACTTTGCGATTCTCTACCGCACAAACGCTCAATCTCGCTCCTTTGAAGAAGCGTTAATGCGTTTAGACATTCCTTACAATATTGTCGGCGGCCTGAAGTTTTACGATCGCAAAGAAATCAAAGATATCCTAGCATACCTGCGGGCGGTTGCCAATCCCGACGATAGCGTCAGCCTCAAACGCATCATCAATACTCCCCGTCGCGGCATTGGCGATACCACATTTTCCAAAATCGAAGACGCTGGAACTCAATTGGGCATTCCGTTGTGGGAAATACTCAGTGATGAGTCTTCTGTAAATACTCTAGCAGGGCGATCGGCAAAAGCTATTATTAAGTTTGCCGAAATGATTGGTCGTTGGCAATCGCAAGTCGAAACTCTGCCGGCTTCGCAAATTGTCCAAGGAATTATCGAAGATTCAGGCTACATTCAAGATTTGAAAAATCAAGGAACCGAGGAAGCCGAAAATCGCATCGAAAACGTCAGAGAATTGTACAATGCTGTGCTGCAATTTGAAGAACAAAACGAAGAACCGACGCTGACATCATTTTTAGCAAAAGCCTCTTTAGCATCCGATTTAGATGACTTGCAGGAAGAAGATTCCCGCGTGTCGCTGATGACGCTGCACTCCGCAAAAGGGCTAGAATTTCCCGTAGTATTTCTAGTCGGAATGGAACAGGGTTTATTTCCCAATTTCCGCAGTTTGGACGACCCGAAAGCGATCGAAGAAGAACGCCGTTTGTGCTACGTCGGCATCACTCGCGCCCAGGAATTGCTATTTCTCACCCACACTCGCGAACGCCGCTTGTGGGGAGGCTACCGCGAACACTGCACCCCTTCGCTATTCTTAGGAGAATTGCCGCCACATTTGCTGGCTGGAATTGCCAAAAAAACTAAAGCGGGAAAAACGGCTGCCTCGAAAGGAAAAACTAATAATTCAGCAGCAAATTCCGCCAGTTCTCAAGCGGGCAACAATGGACAATCGGCGGAGTGGAAAACGGGCGATCGGGTTTTTCATCATGCTTTTGGAGTTGGAGAAATTACCCACGTCTTGGGAGAAGGCGATAAAACTAATCTGGCAATTAAGTTTTCGGGTTTGGGCAGAAAAATTATCGATCCGAGAACAGCTAAGTTGCAGCGAGTGTAATAAAAAAGTGTTGAAAACTCCCGATAGTCGGCGGTTAAAACGGTTACTACACAACCTTGCGTCCGAACTTCAGGGGACACAAAAGAAATGATTCAAGACTCTCCCGCAGGGAATCGCCCCTCGATCGATCTTATCTCACATCTTGCCTGTTCATAAAAGACTTATTAACAATGATGCCACATCTCATATCTTATTCGACTACCTGAGATTCCACACGCCTGTATTTACCCGCCAAACGTTCTCGACGCTGGCGGCGGTTATCAGCTTCAAATATGGCGATTAATTCATCCAGGTTTAGAGTCAAAGCGTCAAGCTGTTGGCAGACTTCACGCATCTTTTCAACGTGTCGCTTTCTGGTTTCAGCGTCGGGGATTCTAGGTTGTTGATTCATGGCAAATTCCAATCCATTTTGATTTCTCGGATAGTTGCTTCTGAGGCATCGACAGCCGCCTCTGTTTGTTCTATCGTTCTATACAGAAAGTTTAACGTATCCGCAGTCGCAGCGGGTTGAGATTCTGCTACCTGCTGCAAAAGCCTGTACAAACGATTGTAAGGGTTTCTCAACCTTTCCTTAACATTATCCAGGGATTCTAGTTCGGGGAGTGTCGCTTCTGTCTCGCCAAACTGCTGCATTAAAATATATTCTGTCGCGGTTGTCTCGTTGAGGATTTCCACTAGCCGCCGCTGCAAGGTAAAAATTGTGTTCAGGATGTCATCAGGTAGCTTTGCCATTGTCCTTAATTTTTAGGGATAACAACTTAACACAATATATCAGAGTGTTTGCTTCCTCTCATTTTAGCTTTTATCGAGAGCGATATCAGTCCAAATTTACCACCTTTAAATTTGCGTTCCATGCTTCGCCAACAGCGCCACCCCGTAAGCAGCCGCAGTATGAATTGGCGTTTCAACAGGGACTTTTAAATAACGCTTTCTAATCGCACTCCAAACCAAATTTTTTGCCCCGCCGCCAGCAGTATAAACTTTGGTCAAAGGAGTTGCACCCAACTCCTGCAATAATTGATATCCCCGCGCTTCAATCCGCGCTATGCTTTCTAGCAAACCGTGCAGAAATTCCACTGAATCAGTTGGACGCGGTTCGAGTCTGGGCGGCAAATTCGGGTCATTAATCGGAAAGCGATCGCCCTTTTTCAACAATGGGTAATAATCCAGCAAACTCTCTTGTTCTGGATCAATTTGTGTGCTATAATTAGCCAACTCAGCATCAGTAAAAAAGTGTCGCAGCACCGCACCTCCGGTATTAGAAGCACCTCCAACTAACCACAAATCGCCTAATTTATGACTGTAAATCCCGTATCTAGAATCATCTACGCGGGTATGACTTAAAAGTTTGACTGCTAGTGTAGAACCGAGAGAAGTTACTGCTTCCCCTGGTAAATTGACACCGCTTGCTAAAAATGCGGCAATGCTATCGGTTGTGCCAGCACAAATCATACAATCGCGGGGAAAACCGAAGCGATCGCCCACTTGAGCTCTCACTTCCCTCACAGGCGTGCCCGGTGCGACAACTCGTGGCAATTCAGGAGTTGCAGCGCCCGCAATTCCCTGTGTCAGCCAATTCGGATAGCACAAAGTATCAACATCGAAACCGAGTTTCAGAGCATTGTGATACTCGCTAATTCCTAATTTCCCGTGCAGCAGAAATGCCAGCCAGTCAGCTTGATGCAGGAAAACCGTAGGGGCGGTGCCCCCGTGCCCGCCCTCCTGCCACCACAGGAGTTTTGCCAGACTGGATGTAGCGCTTAATACTGTGTGGTTGGCAGGGGCGATCGCCCGCAACTTCTCTGTCACCGCTGCACCGCGCCCATCATTGTATAAAATCGGTTCGCATACTGGTATACCGTCGGTATTGCACAGTATGACAGTGGATGATGTGCCGTCAAGGGCGATCGCCCTTACCTGATTGCGGATTGCTGGGGGAATTTGCTCGATTACAGCCCACAGCGCATTTTGCCACACCGAAGGCAATTCAGGCTGTTGTTGCCCGTTGTTGGCAAAAGTATATTCTGTCTCACAATGTATCATACCCTGGGAGTCTATGACAGTCGATCGCGCGCCTGTCGTGCCGAAATCTATTCCCAAATAAAGATTCATTTGTTACTGCTTGTTTCTGCGAGCAGCTAAGGCTAATTCAAAGCCTGCCTTGAGTTGGTCAGCTTGGTCAGAGGCATGGGATGCTTCTCCTCCTTGCCTTGCTTTGAGTTGTAACGGTGCGGTGATCGCAATCCGTTCCTCTTCATAGTCCGTAAGAGCTTGAGCAACAGAAGGAGTATCCTGCAAGTTCAGACCCTTGAGTTTTTTTGTTAAAGCAACAGCATCCTCAAATGCCATAGTAGTGCCTAATCCTAATGACGGTCGCATCGGGTGAGCCGCATCCCCTAATAAGGTGATTCTCTCTCTATCCCCCCATTGGGATACTGGTTCCCGATCGAACACGCCAGTTTCCACAATAGTGGTAGGGTCAGTTGCTCGAATAACCCTTTCAACAAAGGGAGTCCATTGGTCAAAAACTTGGAGAACCATAGCTAAAACATCGCTACTCTTCTCTGAAGTCGGATGGAGTGCAGTCCCTGTCCAAGCCAGTGCCTCGCCTCCTGCATCCATAATCCAAAAATTTTTCTGGTCTCCTACCACCAGTTGAAAACCAGCCCCTTCTGCAAAGGGTTCAGCGAGGGGGGCTAGGATTTGACGGGGCAAGATTCCTCGCCAAGTCATGGTTCCAGTGTACAGAGGCGCACCATCTCCCACGGTAAGAGCGCGAACCGCGGAGTGATAACCATCGGCACCAATTAACAGTTGTGCGCCAACATCGGTCTGATTCTCAAAGTGCAAGCGTAAGGGAGGCTTGGACGGATCAGCGACCTTAGTGAAGTTGAGAAACTTATGGTTAAGGTGAAGGGATACGGTAGGTGGCAGTGTGTTGTGCAATGAGGTTTGTAGGTTATACCACGCTAGCCAAGTGAAGGGAGTACCCGCCAACGGCGATTCATCAGAAAACAGAACCTCGCCATTGGGTCTCATCAGCAGTTGTCGCTGTGGGTTAGCAGAAGCGGCACGAACTTCGGTAGCGAGATCGGCATTAATCAGAGACAATGCGTTATACCCCGCTTCTGCCAACCCTAGAGCAGCGCCGATGGGACGTAAAGCTCTAGCTCGTTCAAACACAGCTACCGAAAAACCTAAATTGGCTAGCCCATGGGCTGCACATAGTGCGCCTGGTCCTGCACCAATAATGGCGATATCGAAAGTTGGGGTTTCAGTCATGAATGGTGTTGATAGATTTCGGACTTGTGTGTAGGGGGGTTGGGACTCGGCCATCGACCAGAGATACAATTGTTTTCAGGCGATTTTTGACACCTCTGAACTGACCCCCGTGTCCCTAGTTTCCGCCCTTAAAGTTTTGTCCCGCACTCAGGACAAAACTTATTGCTCGAAACATTCTTGGCGCCGCAACTCGGACAATAAATCAACTCCGCAGATTGCAACTTGCTACGATCGGGCAAACCAACCAAGGGCTGAAATCGCTATAGATTACAGCTTACACTTCTTGATGCGAGAGAAGAACCATAACGCCACTTGACACCCAAACCCCGGAACCCACCCCACCACCCACACATTTGCCTAGGGAGGTGGCCCACAGGTGCTTGTTTATTATAGGTTAGGTTCTTTGTGTCCAACCAACGGCCTCCTTTTCGCCAACCGACGCGATCGCCGAGCTTCTTTTCAGTATCCCAATCAACTTTGCCGCCCACTTCCAACCAAATGTTTTTCTGGACGCTAAAACCAAAGCGACCCTGACTATATTTTACCCACAACTGGTCGATGGTGCGTAAATCATCGCAAGGAAAATTATCAATTGAGTCCGTATCAAAATAATCTTCCTTCTCCCGTCTCGCAGCTTTCAGCATTACCTTTATTGTTTCCTGATCCGCCTCTTTCCACTCCCCTGTGGCCAATAAATCCCGGAGACGAGTATAGTCAACACCCCGCGCCGATTTCAGGGAGTCTGGTGGCGGTGCCGATAGAGGTGTTTGAGCTGATAATTGAGGTGATTGAGAAGCAAGAGCCTGCAACACTTCAGTAGCAGAGTGATAACGTTTTTTAATAGCAGGTTGTATCATTTTATCTAAAATCTGACTCAGTTCCGAACTGACAGATGTTTTTAAGTGTTCTCGCCACACCCACTCAAACTCGCTATCATCGAATAAATCAATCGGTTCAACCTCAGTTAACAGACACAGACAAGTGACACCCAGACTATAAATATCACTAGCATGAATAGCTTTGCCGTTGGCTTGTTCTGGTGCCGTATATCCAGCCGTCCCGATCCTCGTTCCCGTTACCGCTAGAGCCTTTTGTGTCGCATATTTCGCGGCACCAAAATCAACTAAAACCAGTTGCCCATCTTGCCGAAGAATAATATTTTCTGGCTTGATATCTCGGTGAATAACTTGGCTAGAGTGAATGAACTCGAATACTGGCAGTAAATTATTAAGCAAATTGCGAATCTGCGTTTCGCTAAAATATCCCTTAGACTCTAGTGTTTGGGCTAAATTTTCACCGTCGATGAATTCTTGGACTAAATACTGCCGTCCATCTTGACTAAAATATGCTAATAAGTCGGGAATTTGAGAATGTTTACCCAACTGTTCTAGGCGTACTGCTTCCAGCTCAAATAACTCAGCAGCTTTCTGGATACTAGAAGTGCCTTGAAATTGGGGGTAGAATTGTTTAATAACGCAGGGAGGTTTTGAGGGTTTATACTCGTCAAGAGCTAGAAAAGTGCGCCCAAATCCCCCTTGTCCAATAATTTTTTGGGCTCCGTAGCGATCGCCCAATAGCAGTTTATCCCCACATTTTTGACAAAATTTTGTAGAGCCAGACGAGTTTTGGAATAGGCAATCAGGGTTTAGACACTGGCTCATAAAATATGCTTAGAGATTACACAGATTAAAGCTCTCGATGCGATGCCAGCGGACATGGTTTTAAATGTGAAACAGCAGAGCCGGGTAAAGAGACGGCCTTGCCGATATGTGTCAACTTAAGTCTGAAACCTTTGTATCTCTCGCTTTTATCCGAGGCCAGATCCCCCTAAATCCCCCTTAAGAAGGGGGACTTTGATCGGACTCTTGTCCCCCCCTTCTTAAGGGGGGCTAGGGGGGATCTGGCCTCGACGAGAAACAGCAGTCTATGACTACGTTTGACCTTAAGTTGAGACTAATAGGCACAGCCTAAGTCCCCACTCAAAACTCGTTAAACTTTTGTCCCGCACTCAGGACAAAACTTATTGGTCGAAACATTCTTAGCGCCGCAACTCGGACAATAAATCAACTCTGCAGATTGCAACTTGCTACGTTCAGGCAAGCCAACCATTTGAGCGTTGCTCTTACCTGGAACTACCATCGGATAGCAGTTTTCGTCCCTCGTTACCTTAACGTTCATCACCACCGGGCCCTCGTGAGCTAGCATTTGCCCGATCGCATCTTTGAGTTCCTCCGGCCGCGAAACCAGCATCCCTCTCACCCCATAAGCTTCAGCCAGCATCACAAAATCCGGCATCCCCACAGTCATGTTCGACGACGAATAACGCTCGCCGTAGAACGCCTGCTGCCACTGCCGCACCATTCCCTGCCAGCCGTTATTTACAATCACAATCTTGACATTAATGCCGTATTGTGCTAACGTTCCGAGCTCTTGAATATTCATTTGCACGCTAGCATCGCCAGCAATACAAATCACTTGCTCATCGGGTAGCGCCATTTTCGCGCCCATAGCAGCCGGCACCCCGTAACCCATCGTGCCCAAACCAGCGCTAGAAATCCAGCGGCGCGGCCCGTTGTTCAAGAATTGAGCCGACCACATTTGATGTTGACCGACATCTGTTGTGTAGTAAGCATCCGGCGCTTGAGTAGCCAACTCGGAAATCACCTCTTGCGGAGACAAAATGTCTGGGTAATGAGGCACAACTAACGGATAGTCCTGTTTCCACTGATCGATCCTGTGCAGCCATTCCGCAGTCTGTCCGGCCTTCCCCGAAACTCCAGTTTCCCGACAGCGGCGCAGCAAATCGACCAAAACTTGGCGGACATCTCCGACAATCGGCACATCAGGGCCGCGATTTTTGCCTACTTCCGCCGGATCGATATCGATGTGAATCACCTTTGCGCGCGCGGCAAACTCGTCTAATTTCCCGGTCACGCGATCGTCAAACCTCGCCCCCACAGCAATCAGCAAATCGCACTCGGTAACGGCAAAATTAGCGTAAGCAGTGCCGTGCATCCCCAGCATTTTCACCGACAAAGGATGGTTTTCGTCAAAGGAACCTTTGCCCATCAGCGTTGTCGTGACCGGCAATTGGAAAAGTTCGGCGAGTTCCTTAATTTCCTCGTGGGCCCCCGCTGCGATCGCCCCGCCCCCGACATAAAGCAAAGGACGCTTTGCTTCCTGCAGCAAATAGATTGCTTGATTAATTTGCCGAGGATTTCCCTTCACCGTCGGCCGGTAGCCCGGAATTCTCACCGATCCGGGTTCCACGGGCAGATAGTCAAATTCTTCTAAACCCACATCCTTGGGCACGTCAACCAAGACTGGCCCCGGCCGCCCTGTACTCGCGATGTGGAAAGCTTCTGCCACAATTCGCGCCATATCTCTCGGGTCGCGCACTACATAAGAATGCTTGACAATTGGCAGGGTAATCCCGTAAATATCAGTTTCCTGAAACGCATCAGTGCCGATCGCCGGACGAGGAACCTGACCAGTAATAATTACCATCGGGATCGAATCCATGTGGGCTGTCGCAATCCCCGTTACCAAATTAGTTGCGCCGGGGCCCGAAGTAGCAAAACAAACCCCTACTTTGCCAGTAGCGCGGGCGTATCCGTCAGCCGCGTGAGCAGCACCTTGCTCGTGGCGCACCAGAATATGTTTGATAGCGCCAGTTTCTTCTGCGCGGTAGAGTTCGTCGTAAAGCGGCAGAATTGCACCGCCGGGATAACCAAAAATATGCTTGACGCCGTGGCGGATCAAGCTGTCAATCAGAGCAAATCCACCAGTTGCACGCCTGATGGTCACTTTAGTTTTTAGTTGCACAGAATTTCCTTCCTTAAACTAATTATGATTTTTAATGAAAGCTTTTATACTACTTTAATCTCAATTAATGAAACTAGGAAAATTTAAGTGGTGAGATTTTACAAAAGATTGCGCGATCGCAAAGAGTTCGCCCGATCGAGAAATTGTGGAACTGCAGAGGAAGAAAAGAAACAGAGGAAATAGTGGGCTCTATGCGTGTTTACCGCAATATGACGCTTTTAGAGCATTCGTGATTCGGCATTCGACAAGAAAAACAATCGTTTCAGCAATTAAGAACGTCATAATCATCAGGGCGGTTGCTATGTTATGGATCGATCGCGAAAAGAAAGCCCTCTTCCCTCTTCCCATTGGTGTCAACACTAGCCTAAAACCCTTGATAAATTTTGTTTAGACGCGAGTCTCGATCCTGCTCCCATTCCCGTTAAGAAGGGAAACTAAAGAGAATGCTCTGGTTGCCCCCAACTATCAGGGGATATCGACAATCATCGTCAAACAGTAGATCGGTACTACATTTGACCTTAAGTTGACACCCATCCCCTCTGCCTTCTGCCTTCTGCCTTCTTTGCAAAGTTCAGAGAACATCCTGCAAGACTTTGCGAGTATGTTTCCAAGCTGCCATTCCCATCACGGAGACCAAAAAGCCCAAACTCAGCAACACGATCCGCAAGCCCAAGTCATCGTCGCCGACAGCATTACTGACAGCATCCGTCAGCGGGCCGGTCAGTGCTAAAGGCAGGCTCAGAGCAATATTAATCGCATTGTTTTCCAATCCAAAGACTTTGCCCCGCATAGATTCTGGAGTTTTTTCTTGAATCAGAGCCTGCATCGGCCCGTTAATTAAGGAAGCACCAAAACCGAACAGAGCACTCAATCCGAATCCCACCCATAACTGTCGAGTAAAAGCAAACATTGCTAATACAAAACCCATCATCAAGAAACCGATTAAAGGCAGAGGTTTGTGGTGCATTCGATGACCCCAGTGTCCCAAAAAGGCTGCACCGAAGACCATTCCAATTCCCGCTGCAGCGAGCAAAAAGCCAAATTGAGTTTCTTTGAGACCTATTTTGCCTGAAAGCGCGATCGCCAGCACCTGAAGCGCCGCAAACACGGAATACAAAATTGTCAACTGCACCATCGCGTTGCTGACAAGGTGATTGTGTTTCAAATAGCGCAAACCTTCTTTGAGATCTTGCCAAGGATGGACGTTTTTGCCACTGCTGCCGGCATGACTTTCTTTGATCCGCATGGCATAGATCAAACCGGCAGATATCAGGTACAACCCGCCCAGCATAAACTCTTGAGAATCGGCTCCGAAGCTGTGTTTTACCCAACTAAACAGCGGTTCGCCGATCGTCATCCCGACAATAATCCCGCCCATTGTGGACGAGGCGAACAGCGCATTTGCCGACATCAGTCCCTCTCGCCCCACGGCCAGGGGGATTGCAGCCTGCTCTGCCGGAGCAAAAAATTGCGTTACGGTAGAGATCAAAAACGTCATCGTCAACAAAACTACAAAAGCTTTGGGCAAAAACGGCAAAGCTACAATCAACCCGGCTCGAATCACGTTGCAGGCGACCAGCATTTGCTTTTTGGAAAAGCGGTCTACCACGATACCGGCTACGGAACCAAAGACGATCGCCGGCACTGTGTAGGCAATCATCACCGCTGACAGCATAGAATTTTCCGAATGTTGCCCAGAAACCGGCCAGGGTCGGTAGTCGCCGGTTTTCAGCAGAATAATCAGCAATACGTAAAAGATTTTATCCGCCACTTGGGCCAATAACTGGCCCGTCCACAAGGCGAGGAAGGGGCGATTTCTCAGTAGGGCATCAAGCCCGCTGCGGTCAGGGGGAGGGCTGGCTGGGTGCATAAGAATAGTTTAACTGACCGCCTCTGGCAATTATAGTTTTCAGCAATACGTGCAAATCTGACATAGCAAAGCGGAAACTCGGAAAACTCCTGTCTCCTGCGTTCTTTTTCTGTTTTAGCAGATCGGCGGGGGACGCCTGCTGCAGTCTTCTTAACTCTACCGCGATCAGCCGGAGCCCAGAACCCGCGCCCCCGAAAAATCCGAGAAGATTGTTAAAGGTTGGCGTGCATTTCATCGTGAGTACAAGATAGGGTAATATACTTGACAAAATACTTGCTGTTGGCCGTGATATTAAAAGATGTCACGCCGATTAAGTAATATAACGAAGGTACTAACTGTTAGGAGTGAAAAACTTGAAAAAGGTTGAAGCTATTATTCGCCCCTTTAAACTAGACGAAGTGAAAATCGCACTCGTCAATGCTGGTATTGTGGGGATGACTGTTTCTGAAGTTAGAGGTTTTGGCCGTCAGAAGGGCATGACAGAACGCTATCGCGGTTCTGAGTACACCGTTGAGTTCTTGCAAAAGCTCAAGGTGGAGATTGTTGTGGAAAACGATCAAGTTGACATGGTGGTTGATAAAATTATCGCGGCTTCCCGCACGGGCGAGATTGGCGACGGCAAGATTTTCATCTCTCCTGTAGAACAAATTATTAGGATTCGGACTGGGGAAAAGAACTTGGAGGCAATCTAAGATACTGGGGCATTGGGCATTGGCCAAACAGGGCATTGGTAATTGGTCATCGGTAACTAATCATTGCCAACGAAATACCTCTTTCCTGTTCAGTTTTGATACCTAAGTGTCAATATCCAATGCCACAGTTACCCCCTGTTTGGGCTTTTTTATTCATTAGGAGTTGACAAGGTTCGGCATTTGTGGTATTAGAGCATGAAAGGCTCGACCGCGGTGAGAGTGCGATCGCTTGATATCGGGTGTCATTTCTGCAAAAGTCTGTTGCTGTGTGGGTACGTAGAAAATGGGGTCATATCCGAAACCTCCCGTACCGCGAGGAGTGTGGAGGATTTCGCCACGGCAAATTCCTTCTACTTGCAAGGCAATTGTACCGTCGGGACGGGCGATCGCGATCGCGCAAACAAATTGTGCTTCCCGGTTTTGTTCGCTACCCAATTCATTGAGAAGTCGAGATATCCTGTCAGCATCGGTTTTCCCGTAGCGTGCCGAGTAAATCCCAGGTTGGCCGTCGAGTGCATCTACCATTAAACCAGAATCATCGGCGATCGACCATTTGCCCGTTGCTTTCGCCACTTCAGACGCCTTCAAGCAAGCATTAGCCATAAAAGTTTCGCCTGTTTCCTCGATTTCCAACTCTTCCGGTTTGAGTTCCAATTCCCATCCCAAATCCTGAAGATAAACTTGCATTTCCTTGAGTTTACCCGGATTGCCCGTAGCTACAACTAGCAATTTGCGATCGGTCATTATTTCAATTAAAACTTACGAATTGATATTAACAAAAAAAACGTCGCACGATCGCAAATAAGTAGGTGTGCAGAATTAATTACACAATATTTCTACTGAAACCCTTGCCTAGCAAGGAGTCTTTATGTAATTAATTTTGTGTGGTTACTTAAGTTATATTGTTTCTGGTTGCTTGGGAATTTATTGCTTGTAGGCTGGGAAATAATGGAATTTTTTGACCGCAGATATCGGCGGATGAACACTGATTAACGCTGATAGTATTTGAGCTATTTTTATCTGCGTTTATCTGCGGTTGAAAACTCGGATTAATTATGCGCCCAGTTTTTCGCCCAGTTTAAGTTTTGCATAACTTCTTTCAATGTCGCCGCTTCTGAATACAGCCGCAACACTGGTTCGGTTCCGCTAAACCGAATTAACAGCCAACTTCCGTCAGCTAAGCGGAACTTATATCCGTCAACTTTGTTGCAATCTACAACTGCTTTGCCGGCGATTTCTGTTAAGGGTTGATTTTGCAGCAGCGACAGCAAACGCGACCTTTCTTCCATGTTTGCTAAGTGCAAGTCGATTCTGTCATACGCTGAAGTAAAGCTTGTTTCTTGTTGCAGTCGGCTGTAAATTTCGCTTAAGTCTTCGCCGGATTTGACAACTGCTTCTAACAAGTACAGCGCTGCCAGTAAAGCATCTCGTTCGGGAATGTGTGTACCGTAGCCAATTCCTCCCGATTCTTCGCCACCGACTAAGACTTGGGTGGTTAACATTCGATCGGCTATATACTTGTAACCGATCGGCGTTTCAAATAATGGCAAGTTGTACAGCTTGGCAATTTTGGGAATTATGTCTGAACCGCTGACTGTTTTGATGACTTCCCCCGTCAAGCCGCGCCGTTTTGCTAAATGTTCGATTAAGATGGGAACTAGGATTTGTGAACTGAGAAAGTTGCCGCTAGAGTCAACTGCTGCAATTCGATCGCTATCTCCGTCAAATACAAATCCGATTGACAAACCAGAACTTTTTCGCTGGTGAGTACGCATCACCCGAAATAACTGCGACAGGTAGCGCGGCAAAGGTTCCGGTGCACCGCCTCCAAACAGCGGATCTCGATCGCTATTGACTTCATGTACCGGAACTTCTAAAATTTGAGCTAATCCTCCGGCGGCGGCACCGTGCATTACATCTACAAATACTGTAATTTTGCCGCTGGCGATTGCTTCTTTAATCGCCTCAATATCTACCATTTCCCGCAAGGTTTTGCAGTAAGCCGGCCAAGGATTGAAATTCTCCAATTTGCCCGGAGTTGCTGAAAGTGCCGCCGGATTTTCGAGTTTTGCTTCTATCTGTTGAGTAACTTCGGGCGAAACTGAACCGCCAAATCCGCCCTTGACTTTTAACCCTAAATATGCACCGGGGTTGTGGCTGGCTGTCAGGACGATCGCACCCAAAGCATTTAATTGTTTGGCAGCTAAACTGAAAGCTGGAGTGGGGGCGTAGGATTCGCTCAGCAGCACGTCAAATCCTGCATTTTGGACGGCAACAGCCGCTGTTTTGGCAAATTCTTCAGCCAGAAATCGGCGGTCGTAACCGACAATTACGGTACCGCTGCTGCCATCGCTACTGCCGGTTTGTGCGAGAACTTGTGCCGCTAGGGGAGCGACTAACGCTACGCGATCGAATGTAAAATCGTCAGCAATGATACCGCGCCAGCCATCTGTACCGAATTTAATAGGATTCATTTAGTCACAAGTCATGAGTCACCCGTCTATTTTATGGGTTTATCAGTCGATCGTCATCTGATTTTAGATTTTAGATTTTAGATTATGGAATTGCGACTGCGGATGAATCAGGGGGCTAGTGACCAAATTACTTGATTGCTAGCCACCAGCCAAAAAGTGATTGGCTGATGACTAATGACTAATGACTAATGATTAATGACTAATGATTAAAAGAATGCCGGTTGGTGGCGGATCAAATTCAGGAATTCTTCGCGAGTTTTCTGTTCTTCTTGGAACACGCCCAACATTGCACTCGTAACCGTCCAAGCACCAGGTTTTTGCACACCCCGCATCGTCATGCACATATGGCTGGCTTCCATTACTACAGCTACTCCCTTCGGTTCCAATATTGTCTGAACTGCTTCGGCGATTTGGCGGGTCAAACGTTCTTGCACCTGCAATCGGCGGCTGTACATCTCGGAAATTCGGGCTAATTTGCTCAATCCCACTACTTTTTGGTTGGGAATGTAAGCAATGTGAACTCGGCCCATAAACGGCAGCATATGGTGTTCGCACATACTGAATACGCTGATGTCTCGCACCAGTACCATTTCGTTGTGGCCTTCGTCAAAGATAGCGCCGTTGAGGAGTTCTTCGAGGGATTGACTGTAACCGCTGGTGAGAAACCGCATTGCTTCTGCTACCCGTTTTGGGGTTTTGAGCAATCCTTCACGTTCGGGGTCTTCTCCTACTCCCAGCAGCATTGTACGAACGGCCTCCATCATTTCTTCCATGCCTACTTCTGAAGGTTTTGGCACGCTGGATTCTTGACCGTTCGAGGAATTGCGATCGGGTCGAGTTGGGATGCGCGGGGTGTTGTTGTCTGCGGTTTGTAACAGTTTCATGCTGTCAGTCGAAATTGAGTTCGAGCCATTGGAATCGGGGGAAGATGCAATTGTCATAACAATTTGGTGTGAGGGTGAATCGATTTGCGATTTTGGATTGGGGGATATAGCTATAGATTCAAAGATTGTTGAATTCGAGAAAAATCCAGCAGTCTAAAATCTCAAGTTCACAAAACTCCTGCGTTGGACATGAGCGTGATTTCTTCAATTACTGCACTTGCTGGCAACTGAACTGCGTGCAGAATTGATTGGGCGACGATTTCTGGGGTTAACATGGCACTGCGATCGAAGTCGGCTTCCACGGTGTCTGTGTCCCACAGAGGAGTATTGACAGAACCCGGACAGATTGCTGTTACGCGAATTCCGTGAGTCCGTTCTTCGGCGGCTAAGGTTTTAGACAAAGCCATGAGACCGAATTTGCTGACGCAGTAGGCTCCCCAGTTGGGGAAGGCTTGGGTGCCGGCGATCGAGGAAACGTTGATGATGATTCCCGATCTGCGATCGCGCATGGAGGGCAAAACTCCTAAAATGCACTGCCAAACGCTAGTCAAATTGAGGTCTAGAACGCTCTGCCACTCGGCTAGGGGCGTTTCCGTCAAAGAGCCGGTGTAGCCCATGCCAGCGCTGTTGACCAGGATATCTACGGAACCCAATTGAGATGCGATCGCGCTGATGCTGCTTTGCACTTGCTCAATTTTTGCCAAGTCTAAGGGATAAGCTTCTGCTTTCACTCCGACTTCTCGGGCTGCTGCGGCAACGGCTTCTAAGTTTTCCGACTCTCGGCTAACTAATGCCAGATTTATGCCCTCGGCTGCGAACGCTAGAGCCGTCGCTTTGCCAATACCGCTGCTGGCTCCGGTTATCAGAGCCTGCTTTGTTGTTGGATGGTTCATTCAGTGTCCTAATACTTTCGCTCGGCAACTCCCTACAGCGTTGCAGCCTTCTTCGGCAAATTAAACAACTGTCTGCTGCGGGTGATAACAGTTAATTATGAGATGAACATTAAGAACTGTTAAGCCGGTGTCACCTGAGAAATTATAACACTGCTGACTGATCGGCAGAATAATGAGCTGTGAGTTATGAGTTTAAAGTTAAGAATTTTTAACTCATAACTGATAACTCTGAATCGATCGGCTCAAGCAGAAATTTCAGTGAATACACCTATGTGGCGAAACTTTTGATACCGAAGCTCGCGTCGCTGCTGAGCCGTAAGCTGTGTGAGTTCTGCTAAGTTTTCCAACAAAGCTTGTTTGAGTATGGAAGCAGCTTTGAGGGGATTCGAGTGAGCGCCGCCGATCGGCTCTGGTACTATTTGATCGAGAATGCCGAGGTTTTTCAAGTCCCAGGAAGTAATTTTCAGGGCTTCTGCGGCCAAGTTAGCTTTGCCAGAGTCTTTCCAGAGAATGGCCGCGCAAGCTTCGGGAGTGGCGACGGTGTAGACGGAATGTTCCAGCATCAACAGCCGCTCGCCGACACCGATACCCAAAGCGCCGCCGGAACCACCTTCGCCGATGACGGTGCAAATAATGGGAACGTCGAGGCGAAACATTTCTCGGAGGTTGCAGGCGATCGCCTCTCCTTGTCCAAGCTGTTCTGCTTCTAAGCCCGCCCAAGCCCCCGGAGTGTCGATAAAGGTGAAAATTGGCATTCCGAAGCGATCGGCGTGTTCCATCAACCGCAGGGCTTTGCGGTAGCCGCCGGGAGCAGCCATACCGAAGTTGCGGGCGATATTGTCTTTAGTGTCGCGCCCTTTTTGATGGCCGATAATGACTGTGGGACGCCCATCTATGCGGGCAATTCCACCGACGAGGGCCGGGTCGTCTCCGCCGCGCCGATCGCCGTGAAGCTCGATCCACTCGTCGCTAATTGCCTGAATGTAATCGAGGGTACTGGGGCGGCGCGGGTGACGGGCGAGTTGCAGCCGCTGCATGGGGGACAAGCTGCTGAAGATTTCTTGTCGCAGTTGGGCTGAGCGAGCTTCGAGTTTGCGGATTTCGTCGGTGACATCGACGCTGTTTTCTTCGGCGAGTTCGCGAATCTGGTGAATTCGGCCTTCGAGTTCGGCCAGGGGCTTTTCAAAATCTAAGAGTAAGGGTTTACGATCTGGGTTTGGCACGCGGATAATTTCTATAAGGTTTTGTCGATCGACTATTTTCCGATCCTACCCTGTCAGGGGATGCTGAAAAAGAGGGGAAATTTGGAAGTTGTAAATTTTGAATTATGCTTGGCTTACTAAGCTGGTTGAAAACCAGAGGCTGGAGCCTCGTTTTTTGCTACACTATTTTGGCTTACTTCTGAGTTTTAGGCCCATATTTCCCAGCGCTCCTGGGTTCCCCATCGCCACAAAAGACCTAACCCTGCTGAACTGTTCCCAACTCCAAAAAGCGACACCAGCGCGATCGAACTGATCCCTTCGGAAGCTTTAACAGCCGTGTCTATATTACCTTTTTTCGCCAAAATTCAAATATCAGAAGAATTAAAGACAAACTCTTGCCACCAATCACATCCGCTTGTTCCGAACTACAAACTACTTTTCTTCGGGTTGTGTGAGCTGAGCTAATGTTAATAGTTAAGTGTTAAAAATTTACTATTAACTGTATAAAAAAAGTTACTGGTTATTATCAGAAAAACTTTCCTCAATAACCAATAACCACAACAAATCACATCAAAATGACATTAAAGGTCTGAAACCGTGCTTGACAGAAATATGACCGATTTGCTCCATCTTTTCCACAGTGATTTGATTGCGTCCCCAAGAAAAGTTGGTATACATTTTTTCAAATTCCAGCAGCATTGATTCAGCAAAACAGGCAAACAACTGTCGGCCCGGTACATCCATATTGACAATCTTCATAATTTTCCACTCAATATCGAGGGAATGCTCCACAATGCCGCCATTGAGTACGTAAATTTCTGGATGCTGAACCTGAGTTGCCAGATTTTTCGGATAGCCACCGTCAATCAATAAACATGGTTGCTTCAATGTCTTAGGGTCAATTTCTACTCCCTTGGGCATACTGGCTACCCACACTACAATATCCGCTTGGGGGAGGGCTTCTTCCAAGTCCATAATTTTGCCTCTGCCCAATTCCGATTGCAAATCTTGCAATCGTTCTTTGTCGCGGGCAATGAGCAACAATTCTGCTACATTTGTTTTAACATTGAGCCAGCGACACACAGCACTGCCAATATCGCCAGTAGCACCACAAACGGCTACCGTGGCTTTTGAAAGTTCAATCCCCAATTTAGGGGCTGCTTCTTCTACTTGGCGGCAGAGGATGTAAGCCGTGTGAGTGTTACCAGTGGTGAAGCGTTCAAACTCCAACTTGAGATTGCGAATTTGCTTAATTTGCTGCAAGTTGAAAGTCTCAAAAATGATCGAAGAAAAGCCGCCTAAAGCAGTGATGTTAATCCCGTTTTTTTGAGCGTGTGCCATCGCATTAAGGATTTTGCGAGTGGCTGCTTTAATCCGGCGAGTGGCTAGCATTTCTGGCAAAAAACAGGACTCCACATAGCGGCCTTCTATTTTTTGTCCAGTGATGCTTGTTACCGTGATCTGATCAACTATTTGGGGCGGTGCGCTGCACCAAAAATCAAGACCTTGATCGGCATATTCTGGATAGCCCAGCTCGTTAGCTACTGATTGGGCGTGTTCTAAGCTGGTTAAGTGACCGATTAGACCAAACATTAAGTTGTCAAATGAAGGAAGATTGAAGATGGGAAGATGGGAAGATGGGAAGATGGGAAGATTAAAAATGTATATTTTAAAATGAGGTATCCCATTTTTAATTTTTAATTTTTAATTTTTTTCCCATTCCTTATTTCCAAATTAACTAGGCTGCGAGGCCCTGTGCTGACATCCGCATGATATCGCGGTTGTTAAAGCCTATGTTGCCTAGGGCTTCGCCGTAGGCAATCATAAAGTCTTCGATTAAAGCGTCTTTTTCCATTCCCAAAACGCGGGCATCGTCTGCGACAGAGTTTAGCAGTCTCCAGATGATGGGCAGGTTTTGGCGGTTGGCAGCTTCGAGTTCGGCTTTGGATTCCTCAAAGTGAGCTTGCAGCCAGACTTCCCCAAAGTTGAGGTGGGTGTATTCTTCTTTGACGACGCCTTCGGTGATTTTGCGAGCAAAGTCATCGGCGACGGGGATGTAGATGTTGTAAGCTGCGATCGCAAAACACTCGATAATTAGCGATTGAATCAACAAGCAAGTTACAATCTGACCTTGGGCCGCTGCCGTCTGGAAGTTTTTGTGCAATTCCGAAAAGAACTCTTTGGCAAATGCCATGTCCGGCGTGACTTTAAGATTCCGGCCACAAGCTTGGAAGCCCTTCATGTGACGGTTCTCCATCTTGGACAAGCCAACTAACTCTGCTTTTTTGTCAGCCAACAGTTCGGCCAGTGTCAGGTAATTGTCGTGAGCTTCTTGTTCGCCTTCAATCACAATGGCGTTGATGCGACTGTAAGCATCTTTGTAAGTTTCGGTTTGAAAGTCAATTGTTGGGCTGGCCTCAAGCTGGGGCATAGATATGTAGTCTCCTCATATAAGCTTGTGGGATGTCTGCAAACCACTTTAAAATTGGGGGTCAGTGACAGTGCACTTTACCTTTTTTGAACGCACCCCATCTAAATCAGAGATTATAGCTGAGGATTCTTTCGACAAAGAACTTTTCTTTGACGTTCCGGGAAAAACTGGCGTCATCAGCGTGTTTGGCGGAGTTTTGCCGTCGAACACTCCAGAAAGACTATCGCTAGAATGCTATCTATTTACTAATTACTTGAATTAGTCGTTAGTCGATCTTTTGCCCGGAAATAGATGATAGAAATACGGTCTATGTCTCCACCTTTCAGGGTTTTACAGTACCAACTCTATCTATAACATTATATCCTAATCACAACTTCCTCCCTAGGTACTCCTTCTTTCCTTCTACGACTATTATGTTGTTGTATGGGAATCGGGGATGCGATCGGGTTGGAGAACCTCACAGGCTTATTATTTTAGGTTAATTCACAAATTTATGGGTAAATCCTTTGACAGGTCTCAAACGCTGGAACTGCTGAGTTTTATTTTGTTGCTGGCGGGGGCTGCGCTGGTGCTGCTGCCGCTGGCTGCTGTATTTTTGGTTTCCTTATCACCATCTGGTGTGGGTGTCAAGGCCACAGGCCTGACTTTTGCGAACTATCAGGAAGCTTGGCGACGGGGCAATTTTTTGTTGGCATTTGTTAATTCTACTCTAGTGGCGATCGCAGTGACGGGTTTTCAGGTTGTAACTTCTGCTTTGGCCGGTTACGCCTTGGCCCGGCTGAAGTTTCGCGGGCGACAGGCGATTGTGTTGGGGGTTTTGGCAACGCTGGTAATTCCGTTTCAGCTTTTGGTGATTCCCATTTTCATGGTTTTGAAGTGGGGTCATCTGCTGAATACCTACGGGGCGCTGATTTTGCCGACGGCGGCTAACGGTTTTGGAATTTTTCTGCTGCGCCAGTATTTTATGACTGTTCCCGTGGAGTTGGAGGAGGCGGCAATGCTGGATGGGGCTAACCGCTGGCAGGTTTTGTGGCAGGTGATGTTACCTTTGGCCCGCCCTGCTTTGGTGACGCTGTTTTTGTTTACGTTTATCGGGGAGTGGAACGATTTGTTTAAGCCGCTGGTGTTTACGACGCGGCCGGAGTTGCGGACTGTGCAGTTGGTTTTGGCGGAATTTCAGGAACAGTTTACTAGCAGTTGGCAGTTGTTGATGGCGGCGGTGGTAATTGGAACTGTACCGGTGGTGTTGCTGTTTTTGGCCGGTCAACGGCAGTTTATTCGAGGGATTGCGGCGACGGGGATTAAGAATTGAGTTGGAGATGCTTGGCAATTAAGTTTGTAGTCATTTGTGGAACCATTCTCAAGAACAGGCTTTCGGGTCTGTTCTTGAGAATGGTGCCAGATGTGATTTTGTAGTCACTCGGTGATTGAACTCGCTACTATACAAACGAAGTTTACTTTCAGCACACTAAGAGATCAAGGGCATATCAAAGCTGTATTATGTGAATCTATGCAGAAGCTCGGTTTATTTTTATTTATCGTATCTTTTCTACCGTGGTTGGCAGTCTTTTTTGTTGTGCCGTTCCTGCCGCTGGACATTACCCAAAAAACTACTTTATCTGTCGTTCTGGCTGTTGGGGCCGAGGTTTGTTTTTGGATTAGCGTAGTGCTGTTGGGAAAAGAAGTAGTTACCAAATATCGGCGTTATTTGCATCCCCGATATCTTTGGAAAAAAATCAGAAATTTTAACCGCAGATGAACAGGAATCGACGCCGATAATGAGCCTGGAGATTGGCGTTTATCTGCGGGCAAGGTTGAGTTATTCGCTGAAAATTTGCAAGCGAATAGAGCGTTCTCCGTCTCCAAAATCCACTTCAATCTTTTCTCCCGAAAGAGTGTCCAAGCATCCCAAAAGCAACCGCAAATTGGGTGTGCTTGCTCCTGTATCCACGTACAATCTATCGGCTAAACTGCCTAAACGCTTCCAAATCGTGTAGAGTTTGACTACTGTTTGTTCTAGCTGTGCGGCTTGTTTTACAACGTCGGCGGTGGTTCCCAAACAGCCTACTCGCAAAGATTCTTCTAAGGCCATTTCCATGTCTAAGTGAGACTGATTGAGAGCTTGCACTTGGGCGGCGGCGTCGAGATATTTGGATAAGTTCTTGGCGTCGGATGTTAGCTGTTTGACAGTATCTACGTCGGGATTTTCTGCTACTTCTTTTTGAATTTCGCTTTGGTGAGATGGGGAGAGTTTCTCCATTTCTTTGACTAAAGGAGCGAGGTAGCGGGAAGGTAGAGAACCCGTAGATGCTTTTTCTTTGACTTCTTCTGGCAATAAATCTGAGTTCATTGCCATCCATTCGTCGGAGAGTTGTTTGACTTCGCGGCGGGTGATGCGATCGCCACTTGCTGCGGCATCTGTTACCATTTGCTGGACTTCGGGAGATGCTTTGGCGGTTTCTACAAAGGCTCTTTTGCTGAAGTTTCTAATGGAATTTGGGTCTAAATCTCCTTGCTGGATCAGAGTATCGGCACTATTAGCTAATTCTATCAAAGAATAGGCTTGACTTTTGCCAATTTCTCTTTCTTTGAGCCAGTTCAAAAAGCCTGTACCGCGTCCTTCGCCGCCTTTTTTTTCTCTGTCTCGGACTGTTCGGAGAATGCGTCCCCGCCAAATGTCGGTTTGCAAGTCGAAGCGATCGCACACTTTCCAGGCATTGTCAACCTGATTGTCAAAATCAAAGTCTGGTATTTGTTCGTCTTCGGGGTCTGGCAATTGGAAATTGATATCGGTAAAGCCGTTGAGGGCTTCTGCAAGTTCTGCGGGATTTAGGGGGACTTCAGCCATTAGGAAAAATTTGTGTAGTGCAACAGCCGGTTTAATTGGGAACTTGCACGGGTTGACAGTTGAGACGCTATATGTAGCGGTAAGGTAGGCAAGATTTACCTACTAATAGAGCTTTCATGCAAGTCATATTATTATTGCACGATGGAGGGCGATCGGTGAAAAGATACCCAAAATGACTCCGGGCACGCCCCTGATGGGACTTGAGGGTAGTGCTGGCTGTGCGGGCATTGATTTAAAGTGAATTAGGAAATTAAAGGAACTAATAAAATGCTGGAAGCTACCAAACGTTAGGAGCGCTCTATCCCTTTGTTAGCCTAGAATTGAGAAAATAAGCTAAAGGGAAAGTGCCATGTCAGAACAAGACATCGCTAATATTATTACGATCGAACCGGGTAAGCGAGGGGGGAAACCTTGTATTCGAGGCAGGAGAATTACCGTTGATGACGTGTGGGAATATTTCGCTTCTGGGATGAGTTAGGAAGAAATTCTAGATGATTTTTCCTATCTTACCCAAGATGATATTTGGACTTGTTTGAGTTTTTATTAAATAGTTATCATATTATGTTTCGGTAATCGCTAATAATGATTTTGTAGTAAGAGGGTAAGGCTCGCGAGCTAGAAGCTCGCACTGTAGTCCTCATTAATTGACCGGACATAATATTATATCCCTGCGTGAAATCATGCCCAAAGACTTCTCCGGTAAAAATCTCCGAGGCCACAATTTCAAAGGTCAAAACCTCACAGGTGCAAAATTTATCGGTGCAGACATCCGAGGCGTAAACTTCACCAATGCGATCCTCAGAGACGCTGACTTCACCCGTGCCAAAGCTGGACTGCAACGCCGCTGGACAATTTTTCTAGTAACTGTCTCGCTATTTCTATCGGTAATGTCGGGATTGATTTTAGGTTTTGCTAGTTTGTGGGTAGCAGTGTTTTTCACTTCAGATAGCCTCAAACAGTACACGATTATTCCGGGTGTGGTTGTGTTGATAGTTTTAGCAATCTTCTTTATAGTAACTATCCGCCAAGGTATATGGACAGCAGCAGTGGCAGCGGCAGCGGCAGTCGCAGTCGCAGCGGCAGCGGCAGCGGCAGGGGCAGTCGCAGCGGCAGGGGCAGTGGCAGTGGCAGTGGCAGTGGCAGTGGCAGGGACAGGGGCAGTGGCAGTGGCAGTCGCAGTGGCAGGGGCAGTGGCAGTGGCAGCGGCAGTGGCAGCGACAGGGGCAGTGGCAGCGGCAGGGGCAGTGGCAGCGGCAGGGGCAGTAGTAGCGGCAGCGGCAGTGGCAGGACTAGGTATTTACGTTGCTTGGTGTGCCCTGGCTGGGGATGAGAAACAGGCATTGATTCGCAGCATTGCTATTGCCTTTGCCGCTACAGGTGGCACTAGCTTTCGGAATGCCGATCTAACTGATGCCAATTTCACTGAGGCAACTCTCAAAAGTACAGATTTTAGAACCGCCAATCTCACTCGCACTTGCTTCCACAAAACAGAAAAACTCGATCGCGCGCGAGTCGGTAATTCGATATTAGCTGATGCCCGCGTCCGAGAATTACTCATCACTGGCAATGGCTACAAAAAATCATATTTCGGTGCGAATCTCCAAGGAGCAAACCTGACAGGCGTTGATCTCAACTATGCTAATCTCAAGCAGGCTAACCTCAGCGAAGCAACTTTGCATCAAGCTAATTTGGAATTCGCAAACCTGACTGAAACTCAAGCCTTAGCAACCGATTTTACAGAAGCTTATTTTACAGGTGCTTGTTTGGAAGCTTGGAACATAGACGCTAATACAAAGCTCGATCGCGCTGACTGTCGGTTTGTTTATCTTCTAGAATATCCCAAACCGGGAACGGACGATCGCGAACGCCGCCCCAGCAGTGGCGAATTTGCACCGAGAGAATTTACCAAACTGTTTGAGGAGGTTTTGAACACCATCGATCTAATTTTTCGTAACGGTATTGACTGGAAAGCTTTTGTTGCTGCCTTCAAAAAAGTGCAAGTGGAAAATGAAGGAATGGAACTTACTATTCAGAGTATTGAAAATAAAGGCGATGGAGTCATTGTTGTCAAAGTTAGCGTACCACCTGATACTAATAAGGAGCAGATTCATCAAAATTTCACACAAATTTATGAACTAATGGTGGCACGATTGGAAGATAAAGAGAAGCATATAACTTTTCTGGAAGGAGTCGTTAATCAACTGGCTGCTAAACCTGTTACCATAGAAGTTAAAGCTACAGCCGAGAATAAAATCGGAAGCGACAACATCGACCAAAGTCGCAAAGTTGAAATTTCAGGAGGAACGATTAGCGCTACCGGTGCCGGCTCATTAAGTTTAGGAGATAATGGCGGTACAACAGCCAACACGATCGAAGAGTTGCCTGATTCAGCCGTTAGCGCAGCCCTCGAAGAGGATCGCCCTTCCTGACAAAGTGAGTAATGCTATAATTTTAATCAAACTCTGGTAACAGCGGAAATCAAAGCTATGAGCGTATCAGTAGATTCAGAGAAACCGGAATTTAAAGAATTACTGCTGCAATTGCAAGCTGCGATTGCAAATGAAAATACAGAATTGTCAATCCAGAGTATAGAAAATTCCGAAAAGGGAGTAATTGCCATCTTTGTCAATGCTTTGACCGAGGATAAGCAAGCTATAATTTATCACGAGTTAAAGCAAAACTACGAACTGCTGTTAAAGGCTATTGAAGATAAATATCAAGCTGAATTGCGAGCAAAAGATTGCGAGATTGCCATGTACCGTCAAGAGATAGCTATTTCCGAAGCAGTTTCTAAAAGTGTAACAGAGCTTGAAACCGATGCTCATTCCAGTCAGGAAGAGGAGTCGATCGCCGAATCAGAGGATGTGGAGTCACTAAGGGCGATCGCCCAAAAATACAAGGCAGAATTAAAATATAAAGATGAGGAAATCGCTTTATATCGCCAGCAAATAGCTGAAATGAGAGAACTAACAGAGATGTTAGCTAAACAACCGCTGTCGATTAATATTATTCAGGAGGATAAGTAAGCATAAAGTCTTACCCAAACCATGCAAAATGACGAAAGTCTTACTCGAATCATCCAGGCATATGAGCAAATTATCAAAAATTTAGAAGCCAAGCACAAATCTGAACTGCAAGCTAAAGATAGAGATATAGACTTTTACCGTCAAAAAAGTTTGGAGTTAAATGAACTTCTCAAATTGTTGGCGACGCGACCTGTTAATGTTATTATTAATAATAATGAAGTTAAATCTACATCAGAGAATAAAGTTATGAGTGACCAAAGTCGCAAAATAGAAATTACAGGCGGAACCGTTAACGCTAGCGGTGCAGGAGCTTTAAGTTTAGGTGATATCAGCGGTACTGTTGCCAATACAATTAATCAATTATCTGATTCTGCTAAACCAGATGAACCGGGAATAAAAGAATTATTGACCCAGTTACAAACAGCGATTGAGGCTGAAACTGATTTATCTGATGATGATAAAGCTGAAGCATTGGAGCAGGTAAAAACTTTGGCACAAGTAGGGAAAAATCCCCAAGAAAGTACAATGCAAAAGGCGGGGAAAACGGCAATGAAAATTTTGAAAGGGACTATTGCTGGTTTACCTAGTGCGGCGACATTGGTAGAAGCTTGCAGTAAATTGTTGCCCGCGATCGCAAGTCTCTTACTTCTACCCTGAAATCCAATATCAACGCCCAGTAAGTAATTGTATTTTTAGGGCGGGCGAGACGCCCACCCCACGAAGATTCTTCGCTTCAATCAAAATGACAGCGCAGCTTACCGTCCAGATTTTCTCGGCGGTGTATCATCAGTCGATCGCTTCCGACGGATCAGCACGCTCATCACTTGCTTCGGATTGGCTGCACGTTGTACGGGGCTCCAATCGCCGACTTCGGCAAATCCTAGTCGGTACAAAGTCAGTATGGTTTCCCTGACTCCCTTGGGCGAACCGACAACCGTTAACAGCACAACTTCCTGTTCCGATACTGCTGCTGAGTCGTCATTTGGGCGATCGAATTTGTTGTCGTCAGGCACGAATTCCTGTGACATAATATGTTCTCCTGGTTTTGGGTTTTCTAGAAAAACCCAAAAACCCAGCCGCCCCGCATTTCAACGCATAGCAGGGCGGCTACAGAGGATGTTAAGATACTCCGTTAGCCTCCAGACTGCTGATACCAGTTTGGCGGTTAGCTGTCCATTGCTGTTACGAGCAGCTTTGGGCAGTGCAACTAGATTTTTGGGCGACGCGGGCTGCATCCTCTACAAGCAAGCAACCTCTCACTTCAAAGCGTAGCCGCAGATGGGGGCCGCCGTCAATCGATTTTGGATTTTGGATTTTGGATTTTCGATTGAAGAATTGATCCCCGGACTAATCTGGGGACTTTGGGGGTTTTGATGCGGGATTGGCGGGTTTTGGGCGATCGCACCAATGAGACTCACAAAACGATCGCCTTTTCAACTTACCAACTACAACGGCGATACTTTATCGCGTTCAATCTCCTCGTGGGGAGTCGTTTTCCCATTCAAAATTGTGCCATCCTCGGGAAGATTGTCTAGTCGATCGCGCTTCTTAAAGCGATCGCGAGCCGAGACAACCACCACATACAGAACCGGCACTATAAACAAACTCAAGACAGTAGAAACAACCATCCCCCCCGCGATCGCATTCCCTAGCGATCGCCGGCTAGCTGCACCCGCACCTTCTGGGTTAACCAGAGGAGCAATACCCAACACGAAAGCCAGAGAAGTCATCAAAATCGGTCGTAAACGCTCTTGAGAAGCCTCAACTGCGGCCTTAGCAATTGAATATCCCTGCTCCCGTAACTGGTTCGCAAACTCCACAATTAAAATCGCATTTTTACTAGCCAATCCAATCAACATCACCAAACCAATCTGGCAATAAACATCATTCGCCAAACCCCGCAACGACTGAGCTAAAAGTGCACCCAAAATTGCCAGAGGCACCGATAGCAAAATAATGAAAGGATCGACATAATTTTCGTACTGAGCCGCCAACACCAAAAACACAAAAATCAGCCCCAAACCGAAAATAATCGGTGCTTGACCCCCCGACTCAATTTCTTCTAAAGAACTCCCCGACCATTCGTAGCCAAAACCCGAAGGCAAAACTTGAGCCGACACCTTTTCCATCGATTTTAGCGCCTGTCCAGAACTCGCTCCCGGAGCCGGAGAGCCAGTAATTTCAATTGACCTATACAAATTGTAGTGGTTAACAGTTTGTGCCCCCACCACCGGAGTAATCTTCACCAAATTGCTCAAAGAAATCATTTCATTCTTTCCAGAACGCACATACAATTTCCCAATATCTTCAGGGTTATCGCGAAACTGTTTATCCGCCTGAACATAAACCCGATAATTGCGCTGCTGGAGGTTAAAATCATTCACATACTGAGCACCCAGAGCCGTTTGTAACGTACTGAAAACATCATTAATCGGAATATCTAGAGCCTTAGCTCGATTGCGGTCAACCTCCACAATTAACTGAGGTGTATTCGCCGCAAACGTACTAAATACCGCTTGCAGTCCCGGTGTCTGATTTGCCTGCTTCAAAATCCCGCCCATAGTCTGGACTAAGCCATCTAAACCGCTGTTACCTTTGCGGTCTTGCAATTGAAATTGGAAACCCCCAAATTGACCTAAACCTTGAATAGCCGGCGGATTCACAGGGAAAATTCTAGCTTCGGGAATCGAGAAAAACTGACCCCGCAACTTACCAATAATCGCTTGTACAGTTTGATCTTCTCCGTGACGTTCTTCCCAGGGTTTCAGTGTAGTAAATATAATCCCTTGATTAGAAGTGCTACCGCTAAAACCAAATCCACCCACTGAAAAAGTCCCGACAACTTCAGGAAGTTTGAGGATTTCTTGTTCTACTTGATCCATTACTTTCTGAGTGTATTGCAGCGAAACACCTTGGGGCCCTTGAATAATTGTCATAAAATAGCCCTGGTCTTCTTCCGGGATAAATGCTGTGGGCACTGATAAATAAAGCCAAGCTGTGACTCCCAGAGAAGCGATGAACACGAGGGTGACAATAGTCTTAATTCCTGTGAGAAATATTAAGGATTTTCGATATTGTCGCTGTACCCAATCGAGAATTCCATTAAAACGGTCAAAAACCCAACCTAGCGGTCCCCCAAACTTCGGCCCTCGACGCAGTAATATAGCTGAAAGTGAGGGCGTGAGAGTAATAGCAATAAAGGTAGAAAGCAGAACGGAAAAAGCAATTGTCAGCGCAAACTGTTTATAAAGCGCTCCTGTAGTTCCGGGGAAAAATGCCACGGGTACGAACACTGCCATCAACACTAAAGAAGTCGCAATTACAGCGCTAAAAAGCTCCCGCATTGACTCAAAAGCCGCTTGGCGGGCATTCATCCCTTGGCGGATCATGCGGTCAATATTTTCTACTACAATGATAGCGTCATCAACCACTAATCCCGTCGCTAATGTCAGACCAAACAGAGATAAACTGTTAATCGTAAATCCGAAAACTTTGATAAAAGCAAACGTCCCAATCAAAGAAATGGGAATTGTGATGATAGGAATAAGAGTTGTGCGCCAGTCTTGCAAGAAAACAAAAATTACTATCACCACTAGCAAGACTGATTCAAATAATGTCTTGACTACTTCTGCCATCGACTCTTCTACAAACAAAGTCGTGTCCAGCGCTACTCTATGTATCAACCCCGGAGGGAAAGCAACAGCTAGTTTTTCCATTTCTTTTTTGACGGCATGGGCAACATTCAAAGCATTACTTCCAGGCAGTTGGTAAATCCCTAAACCTACTGCATCATTGCCTCGAAATCGCAGAAATGAGCTGTAATTCTCTGCCCCTAGTTCTGCTCTACCCACATCTTTTAATTTAACTAACGTTCCATTTGTCTCTGTTTTGAGGACGATTTCTTCAAATTCTGCTGGTTCTTTGAGGCGACTTTCAGCACGCAAGTCAATTTGATACATTTGTCCCTGCGGAGCAGGTTCTTGACCAACTCTCCCAGCACCAACTTGCAAGTTTTGTTCGTTAAGAGCGCTCGTTACATCTTGCATTGTGAGACGGCGAGCCGCTAATTTATTGGGATCTATCCATAAACGCATTGCATAGCGTCTTTCCCCAAAAATTCGCACGTCGCCAACACCTTTTACCCGCTTTAAAGCATCTGCTAAATATAGGTCAGCGTAGTTGCTTAAAAATATGGTGTCGTATTCTTTATTTTCTGTAAATAAACCGATCGCTAATAGGAGACTTGTAGATTGTTTTGTAACTGTAACTCCTGTGCGTTGTACGGCATCTGGTAGCTGGGGTTGAGCAACTGCAACTCGATTTTGAACATCGACGCCGGCAATGTCTTTGTTGCGCGAGGAATCAAAGGTAGCTGTAATAGTGCTAGTGCCATCGTTACTACTACTGGAAGTTAGATATTTTAGTCCTTCAACACCGTTTATTTGCCTTTCTAGGATGTTGGTAACGGCATTTTCGACAATTTCAGCACTCGCCCCGCTATAGTTAGCTGTGACGTTAATTTGGGTAGGGCTGATGTCGGGGAAGCGCTCGATCGGCAATGTGGGAATGCTGATTGCGCCTACCAAAATAATAATTAAGGCGCAGACGCTAGCAAAGACAGGTCGTTTAATAAAGAAATCTGCAAACATTATTTGGGTAATGGGTAGTTGTTAGTTGATAATTGCTAATTCCTAATTGCAGGCACTTCGGTCAAAAATTAAAATAGCCCCCTTTTTTATAGCGGAGCAATCAATTAGTTTCACGTAAGGTAGAGAGTTGCGCTTGAGCGCTCTTAATTCCCATCTTAAGAGCGCTCAAGCGCAACAACATACCTTATTTTTTGCTTTCTACTGGTAATTTTTCTCCTGAGCCTTTTCCTTCCTCTTGAGCCATAATCGGAATACCGTCTGTCAGGTTAAGGATGCCTGCGGTAACAATTTTTTCCCCGGCTTGCAAACCTTCGATAACTTGATAATTATTACCTTCAATGGTTCCCAATTTCACGGACTTTTGTCGCGCTACTAAAGGTGGCATTCCAGGTTTTGGCTGTTCCGGCTTTTGAGCTGTGAAGACAAAAGTTTGCCCACCTAAGCGAGTGACTGCTGTTACTGGAACTAAAATGCCGGGATTCTGTTTCCAGATGACTTTAGCTTTTACAAACTGGAGATTAAGCAGTTCGCCGCTGGGGTTGGGAAAGGTGGCTTTAGCTAAAATTGTTTGGGAATTGGCGCTGACGTTGGGGGAGATAAAGCTGATTTGACCTTGGGCGATCGCCTTACCTTGAGCGTCGAGCATTTGTACTGGCAGCCCTAAGCGTAATTGAGGCATCCGTTCCAAAGGAATTGATAACCGCAAGTCTAGCAATTGGTTCTCTGTCAGGGTGGCGATCGCATCACCTTTTTGCAAGTAATCACCTACTTTCACTGGTATGTCGCCGATGACTCCCGCGAAGGGCGCGATGACCGCAGCTTCTTGCAGTTGTACTTCAAAGCCGCGCACTTGAGCGGCGGCCTCGGCAACTTGCGCTTCAGCTTGATCGATCTGTTCTTGGCGAGTACCGTTGGCTAACTGCGCCAATCTGCTCTTGGCTTGTGCGACTTCTGCTTCGGCTTTGGCTATTTCCTCTGGGCGCGAACCGTTTTGCAATTGCCGCAAAGCTTGCCGCTGCTGTTGCAAGGCCGCTGTCCGGCGCTCGATCTCGGCTTGTCTGTTCTTTTGCCGCTGCTCAAACCGCCTCTGAGCTTCTCGGAGATTGGCTTTGGCTGTGCCTTCTTTTTGGGTGTATTGTTCGAGGGTGTTGGCGGATTCTGCGCCTTCTTTTGCCAATGCCTGATATCTGGCAAGCTGCTGGGTGGCTAACTTTGCTTCGGCTGTGCTTGCTTCTATTTGCGCTCTTGCTTGGGCAATGTCTTCTAAGAGGCTACCTGTTTGGGCGTCGGCGAGGTCGGCTTCAGCTTGGGAAACGCGGGCTTGGGCTTGACCAATTTCTTCTGGCCGAGAGCCCGATCGCAGTTGGGCGAGGTTGGCTTGGGCTTGGGCGACTTGGGCTTGAGCTTGGGCGATTTCTTCGGGCCTGGCTCCTGCTTGCAATTCGGCTAAATGGGATTGAGCGCGGATCAGGTTGGCTTGGGATTGCCTCAAGTCTGCTTGGGCGCTCTCGCTTTTCATGCGGGCGATGGCTTGCCCTTTGTTTATGAAGTCCCCGGATTTGACAAAAATCTCCGTGACTAGCCCTTCTACTTCGGGTTTGATTTCTACCGAACGCTTGGCTTCTAAGCTGCTGACAAATTCCGAGGAATCTTGGACTGAGCTGGTTTGTACGGCTGCGAGCTTGACTGGTATGCCTGGGGGTTGGGCTGCTGCTGCCGGTTGCTGTGCGCGATTATGACCCGATTGCCACGAGTACCAGCCGAAACCTGCTGCGCCTGTGGCGATCGCGATCGCGGCAATTAGGGGCCAGCGCGATCGTGGTTTAGCAACACGTTCGGGGCAATCGACAATAGGCGGAAAATCATCCGGTCGATCGCTGTCTCCATCGGTTGGGTGCAGTTCCGGTTTAGCAACAGGTTCGGGGCGATCGGCAAGGGGGGCCAAATCCTGCGCTCGATCGCTGTCTGCATTGGTTGGGTGGAGTTCCGGTGTGGCAGATTTTTGCTCTTGGGCTTCAACGACCGATTCTGGGGATTTAGAATAACTCATGGGCAGCACCACTTAGATTTTTTTAACTTCTGACTTACTGAGACTTTGGCGGAATCTTTGATTCCTCCGGTGCCCCCTCAAACAGAGGGGGAATAAGGACAAGCGCTTTTAAACAGGATGGAATCTGGAAAGTCCCTTTTTAATGGGGTTGGGGTATGTGCAGGGCTTTAGTCCGATCGCAGTTAGTCAAGCCAGGGGGTGATTATTTTTAGGAAAGCTTTTTGTTATCTCTCAAAAGTTAAGATCTCCAGGGAAGATTAGACCTCCTTCTTATGGATTACCTGAGTGGGTGAGTTGGAAGGATTTTTCCTTGGAGTCGGCGGATTCAGCGGAGGTGAGGGAGTCACGCACTCCGGCGATCGCGCTTTTTTCCTTGGCTAGTTGCTCGGTTAACCACTCTATCTCTGACGCCAGCACTGACTTGCAGCGATCGCGAGAGGCGAATTGATAGCCGTCGGTTAGTGGATATTCGCTCTTGAGGCTTTCGATGTAGTCTTGCCGGGTGTAACAGGCTCGCAAGCGGTGTTCCAATAGCTTCAGCCGTTCTTCCGGTTCTAAGTTACCAAAAAAGAAAAACTTAATTCGGAACCGGGAACCACTGTTAACCCAGCTTTCTTGAGGGTGTTCGAGCATTTTTTGCCGCCACAGTTCGCGCCCTTTGGCGGTAATTCCGTAGATTTTGCGCGGACAGCCCGCATCTCCGGCTTCTTCGGCTATTACCGAAATCTCCCCCCGCTCTTCCAAGCGCTTCAGCAGCGGGTAAATCGCTCCGTAGTTGACGCTGATGCAACTGCTCATAAACAGCTCCAGTTGTTGCTTTAGCCGATAGCCGTGCAGGGGTTGCAACTGTAGCAGCCCAAGGGCTGATAATTCAAGCATTTATATCAATTTGATATTATAGTCTGGATTATATCACTATATCGGACTCAAGGGCTATCCGGTCAATACCGAGTTTAAAAGAAATTTTAGAGCTGATATCATATTAAATAATACTTGTCAATCATCTTAAGGTATATTTTTTATTTCAACAAAGGGCGATCGCTTTACTTTTTATTATAAAATCCATTTGAGATATAAAAAGAGTGGGGATTCACCTCAATTTTGGTCAAAGACCAGACAGCATCTCAGTTGTGTCAAAAGTGAGATGCTGTCTGGTCTTTGATGTCTTATAAGTGCTTTAATAAACTTTGCTCAACAGATCCGATTTCTGCCACATATCTCTTCTTGGTAAGAGGCTCAGAACTTTTCTTGGTATGGGTTGGTTAAATTTTAAAACGCTGACACATTTTAGTATTTATTGAAGATTGAGCGCACCCGCTGTTTTTTGGTAGCTGAAACTGATATTATTTTTCTCAATTATTGCAGCAAAAAAAGTGTTGGGTTTGTTTTTACTCGCCCTGTTTGTAATGTACGAATATGTGAGATTTTCGCTCTTTGTTGAGGGATAAAAAAAGCAACGCAGCCTATACGGGTAGTTAAAGCCAGATTTTTTTCCCTGCTATTAATCATCCTCAAAGATGGTTTTTAAGGAATACTTTCCCCGATTAGATGCTATTAAGATGACATAAAGAGAGTGATTTATCTTCAGCATCACACCAAAGATTAACGCCCTGTAATTACTTGAAATAGCCAGCCAAAAAGCATCACGCTCAAGAAAATCACGCCTCCGACAATTAACATCAAACCCAAAAGCAGCCCCGCCACAAATAGCCAGTCGGCTTTTTTCCCAGGTTCAGGGGAACCTAAATGAGCGTCCAGCAATTCTATATTTTTGACATTAGCTTTCCAAGTAACATCCAACAAGTCTCCGGCAACGGGTACAGTACCGGCAAATGTATCAAACACGATGTTAGCAGCCATTTGTACTAAAGTCTCTCGCGGCACTCCCATTTGAGCGGATTTGAAGACAACATAGCCTGCAAAAATTGAACTGATTAAATCGCCGCCTCCCGGTATCAGTCCTAATATTGGATCGAGTCCAATGCGGTATTTTGTGCCGGGAATCGGAATTGCATTGTCTAGTAAATGGCTGATCCGGCGGATTCGGCGCAAGGATGCAACATGAGATTGGTTGGGAGTATTTGGGGAAGAATTTTGTAGAGGAGAACGTGACATTTAATTACTCTCAAGTGCGATATTAATGCTAGTTTATGATATTTATTGAAGCATATTCTAGTTTTGTCTATATGCCTCAAGCAAGATTTTTAGTAATTTTAGCCGATCGGCTTTGGTTTGTTTTTGAATGAACAGAAACCCGGTTTCTGTTCAAAACCGGGTTTCTTGCTTCTAGCTGGGGGCTTTTAATTTAGCCTTTTATTTGTTGCCTTCTGTGAAGTCGGCGTCAATCACGTCGTCGCCACCGCCAGTGGGGCCGCCGTCTCCATAGCCACCAGGGCCACCAGGGCCGCCAGGGCCATCAGTTGGGCCGCCTGCTTGCTGGTACAGGTTGCTGCTGACAGCGTAGAATGCTTGCTGCAACTCGGTTGTTAGGGTTTTGATGCGATCGTCATCTTCAGTAGCTATCGCATCGCGCAAGTCTTTGATCAAGCCTTCAACCTTAGTCTTGTCAGCAGCGGGAACTTTATCACCCAATTCTGCCAACTGCTTCTCAATTTGATAGGCTAAAGAATCGCCTTGGTTTTTGCGATCGATCCTTTCGCGACGCTCTTTGTCAGCAGAAGCATTCGATTCGGCTTCCTTCACCATGCGCTCGACTTCATTGCTGGGCAAAGTAGAAGCACCAGTAATGCTAATCGATTGCTCCTTGCCAGTACCTTTATCTTTGGCAGCTACATTCAAAATACCGTTAGCATCGATATCGAAAGTAACTTCAATTTGAGGTACGCCACGGGGGGCTGGAGGAACTCCATCTAAGCGGAAGGTTCCCAAATCCTTGTTATCATTCGCCATTTCCCGTTCGCCTTGCAAAACGTGAATTTCCACGTTTGTTTGGCCGTCTACAGCAGTCGAGAAAGTTTCCGACTTCTTGGTAGGAATAGTAGTGTTGCGGGGAATGATTTTGGTCATCACGCCACCCAAGGTTTCGACACCGAGAGACAGCGGAGTAACGTCGAGCAACAGGATGTCTTTGACTTCGCCGGAGAGTACGCCTGCTTGAATTGCTGCACCCACTGCGACCACTTCGTCCGGGTTTACCGTTTGGTTGGGGTCTTTGCCAAGGAGTTTTTTGACCAGTTCTTGCACCGCAGGAATGCGCGTAGAACCACCAACTAAGACGACTTCATTAATTGCAGATTTGTCTAATTTGGCGTCGCGGATCGCATTTTCTACGGGGATGCGAGAGCGATCGATCAAATCTGAACAGAGTTCTTCAAACTTGCCCCGCGTCAAAGTCGTGTCCAAGTGTTTTGGTCCGTCTTGAGTCGCGGTAATAAACGGCAGGTTGATTTCTGCTTGGGTAACGCTCGAAAGCTCAATCTTGGCTTTTTCTGCTGCTTCCGTCAGGCGTTGCAGTGCTTGTTTGTCTTTGCGAAGGTCAATGCCTTCGGCTCTTTGGAATTCGTTAGCAATGTAATCGACGATTTTTTTGTCGAAGTCGTCACCGCCGAGGTGAGTGTCTCCAGAAGTTGCTAGCACTTCAAATACGCCGTCGCCTACTTCGAGAATAGATACGTCGAAAGTACCGCCACCTAAGTCAAATACGAGGATGGTTTCGTTGCTCTTTTTATCTAACCCGTAAGCTAAAGCTGCAGCTGTAGGTTCGTTAATAATCCGCAGCACTTCTATACCGGCAATTTTTCCCGCGTCTTTCGTAGCTTGGCGCTGGGAGTCGTTGAAGTAAGCGGGAACAGTAATTACCGCTTGGGTGACAGTTTCGCCGAGGTATTTGCTGGCGTCTTCTACGAGTTTGCGGAGAACTTGTGCAGAAATTTCTTCTGGTGCAAATTGCTTGCCGCGGGCGGGACAGTCTAGTTTAAGGCTGTTGCCAACTTTGAGGACTTTGTAGGAAACTTCAGTGGTTTCATGGGCTACTTCATCAACCCGACGCCCGATAAACCGTTTTACTGAGTAAAAGGTGTTTTCGGCGTTCATCACGGCTTGACGCTTGGCGATTTGTCCGACAAGTTGATCGCCATTTTTAGCGTATGCTACTACAGAAGGTGTGGTGCGACCCCCTTCGGCGTTGGCTATGACGGTGGGTTTGCCGCCTTCCATAACTGCGACGCAGGAGTTTGTCGTACCTAAGTCAATTCCAACTACTTTTCCCATAGGGGTGTTCCGGCTCCAATCTCTACAAAATTTTGGTGTTTTATCTGTGCGATAGTCTGGTTATTCAGGACTGCGATTTTACCTCGCGGTTTACGGGTAGTGAGTCCTGCTTTAATACAGTCTTCGATAGGGTGCTGATCTCTATACTGCGGGCGGTAGACCTTGCGATGAAGGGGTATTTACCGAACCTGTTGGGGGACGGTTGCATCCGTGAGGCTTGCACCGCTACAGTTGTTGACTGCTTTGCTTTTCTTTACTCTTCCCAATGTACGGTGTGCGATCCATTCGGGTATTGTGGCAAACCGTATACGTTGTGTTGTATTTGCCGTCTTATGTATATAAATTTTGTTTGGTTGGTAGGCGCGATCGGTTTTTTGACTTCCAATCAGGTTTAATATCAATTCTGAAAAGGGACACGGCAATGCCGTGCCCCTATCGGTTTACTTCCAGGCTGTGCCTGGGAAGGAATATATTGAGGGAGAGCCTCAAGTCCGCCTGCTGGGAATCTCGGATTATTCGGGAATTTTCCAGCTTTTAATTGCTATTTTTCTCCGATCAGCAGAGCTGCTGGAAAGTAAGTCAGAGCTTCACCAATTGCCAACGTACCGTTACTTTCTACCGCCTGATTTGTAATTGCATCTTTCCAAACCGACGGCATTTGCTCGGATAATTTCAAATTAGTATCTTTCCAAACTTGTTTGCCGATCGGCAATTCTTCTGGTTTGACAATTCCCGTGAAAAACCGGGGAGCAATGACAATAACTGTAGTATCTTCAAAGCTTCTGGCAAAGGCAACAACATTATCTTTAAATGTGCCAACTGCTTGCAGGGGCAGATAGTCGCCTGATTTAAAAACTTGCAAGTATTTTTTTCTCGCAGATAGCGCTCTTGCTGTCAAAAACAACTTAATTCTAGCGTCTTCCCGCGTCGCCATCAAATCTTCAACCAGTTGCAAAATATCAGTCTGAGATCGCTCTTTAATTTCCCGCAAAACCTCGATTCGGCGGTCAAAATCAACGGGACGGCGGTTATCCGGATCGACGTGGCTTAAATCCCAGAATTCCGTCCCTTGATAAATGTCTGGAACGCCCGGAGCCGCGATTTTCAGCAGCGTTTGAGATAAAGAATTGAAAATTCCGTAATTAGCTACTTTTTTGCAGAAAGGTATAAATTTGTTGAGGAACTGATTTTGTTCCGAAGGTTCGAGAACGCTATCGATAAAGGTCATAAAACCAGCTTCGTAGTCGTTATCCGGTCTCAGCCAAGCCGTATAAACTTTGGCTTCGCGGACGGCTTTAATGGCATAATCTTTCAGGCGATCGACATAATCAGTGTTTTCAATTCCCTCAAAGGGAAAAGTGCCGAGCATAGTTTGGTACAAGAAGTATTCGTCATTAATATCAGGAACCATTCGATTCACAAAGTTGACTTTCTTAGAAGAGTTTAGCTCTCTCCAAGACTTGACTTGCTGTTCCCATTCATCGGGAATTTCGGACAAAACGTTAATTCGAGCTCGCACATCTTCGCCGCGTTTGGTATCGTGGGTAGCTGTAGCATTCATTTTGTGCGGCCAAGCGACTTGCTGCTGTTTGTTGAACTCGTGAAAATCTACCAACGACACGCCGAACTGGCTGGGGTTTCCTCCCACTTCGTTGAGGGATAAAAGCCGATAGTAGACATATAAAAGCGTGTCTTCAACACCTTTGGCCATCAAAGGTCCTGTCAACTGCTGGAGTTTCATTACAAAGTGCCGGCGCTGCTCTTTTTGTTCGCTTGTTAGGGTTTCTTCTTCTTCCAGCAACAGCACCGTTTCGATAAATTTAAGTTCCTTGAGAAGTCGCGGTACTTGTTCTTTCGCGTGAGCGATCGCATATTTTACGTAAGTGCGATCGGACTCTCTCAAACCATCTTGATTGATGTAAGTCCGGTAGACTGGAAAAATCGTCAAAACAGCCGCCAATGCTTTTTCCAAACCGGGACGAGTAAAATCATTTCCCTGTCTCGATTGACCGGAGATATTCTTCAAAAGTTGAGCTAGATTGTCTACATCTCCCGCCAAGTTTTTCTCAACAATCAGCCCTTTTTTATCTAAAAACAACTGTTCGTAGGGAACGGTCAAGCGAGTAAATCTATGATATATTTCGCTAAATTGCTGCTCGCGATCGCACCGACAAAAAACGCCGTTTACGTAATTCAAAAAGTCGTAGCCGCTAGTTCCCTCAATCGGCCAATATGACGGCAAATCTTCTTCGTGTTCCAGAATCTTTTCAACAGTAATGTAAGTGTCTCCGGTTTTCTCCCGGAGCCTTTTCAAATATTCTGTGGGGTCGTACAGTCCGTCGATGTGGTCGATTCTCAATCCGGTAAACTTTCCCTCATCAACCATGTCGAATATCAGAGCATGGTTTTTGTGAAAAACTTTAATCTCTTCAACTTTTACCGAAATAAGTTCGTTTACCGTAAAAAACCTTCGGTAGTTAATTTCTTCTGCCCCGACTTTCCAGAAAGACAGACGGTAAAACTGCTCGGAAAGCAAGTCGTCTAGCAGATTAAAGCTTTCGGCATTTCCCTTTTCTCCGTTAAAAACTTTGATATTTTCATCAATGAATTCCTGTACAAGGGGATTTTGATTGTAGAGTTCCCAGAGCAGTCCTTTGACAAAAGCTATCTGATCGTATCGGGTTTTACCTTTAGTTTCTGAAGGTGTATTTTTAATCAAATAAAGAATTCCCAAAAACTTGATAAAATCTGGATGGCGTCTGCCTAATTCCCTGGCTAAATGCCCCAAATTATGACTGATAAATTTAGCATAAGATTCAATTCTTACTGGCAATTGTAAGCTATAATAATTGATGGTCAGCCCAATTTCGCTGTATTTGAGTTGAATCTCGCCATTTTCCAGACACTCTCCATAAAAATTGCCCAGCAGCGGAGCCAAAACTCGACCTCTGAGATGTTCGTAAGCATGATTCCATTCAATATCAAAGTAATCGAAATAGTCGGAATCCGGCCCGTGTTCCAATACGTCTAACAGTAGCAAGTTTTGAGTGTCGTAAGCCATGTGGTTTGGGACAATATCTTGCAGCCATCCCATGTTCCGTTTCTTGATTTCGTATGTGAGGGCTTCAAAATTTTCTGATGTTCCCAATTCGGGATTGATCTGATTTGAGTCAACGACATCGTATCCGTGAGAGCTGCCTTTTCTTGCTTTAAATATCGGTGAAGCGTAAACGTCGGTAATTCCTAAATCTTCCAGATAGCTAAGGATTTGTTTGGCGGATTCAAAGTTAAAACCTGCATGAAATTGAAGCCGATAAGTAGTTGTGGGAATTCTCATCTTAATTTTACTCCTAATTAATTAGTTGGTTGGATTTGTTGTTTAAAATTAGAAATAGTTAGGTTGAGTGGAGAACTAACCCTCCGTTTCACTCCGCCCAAGCCCTTCACTATGAGATTTAAGTGAGATTTGAGATTTTTGCTCCCATCTAAAATCTCAAATCGCCAATCTAAAATCAGTTGTTGGGTTGAGCGGGAGCGAACCCTTCGCTCCGCTCAACCTACTATTTCTGTATTATTTCGTAAAGTGCGAAACTCTGGGGTTTAACAGTCAATTCTTGCTGTGAAGTTATCTTTTCAGGCAAGCTAGAACCTGAACCCATCCATTTTTCATCAGCAGAGTCTAAAATTTTGTGACCGTTGCCTTGGGGAAGTGCAGCTGTAAAGGCTACCTCTTGACTGTTGAAGTTTAGAATGCAGAATATCTGGCTGTCATCTGTCCAGCGACGTAGAAATAAGATTTTTTCCGCTTCAATGCTGGACACTTCTAGACTGTTTTTGTCGAGTTTTTTAAGGGCCGGTATTGTCCGCCGCAGTTGAATCAGATGTTGATGCCATTCCCAAAGGATTTTGTGTTTGCCTTCGGTTTGTTTTTCCCAGTTTAACTTACACTTATCGAAAGTCTCAGGACTCTGGGGGTCGTTAAACTCGCCTCGGCCTTCAAAGATTTTAAATTCTTGTTGTTTGTCTTTGCGGACAGCTTCAATTAAGTTTTCGTCCGAGTGGGAAATGAAGTAAAAAAACGGTGCTTCTTCTCCGTATTCTTCTCCCATAAAAAAGAAGGGAATGTAGGGAGAAATTAAAACTGTGCCGGCTGCAAGTTTCAATCCTTCAAAGTCAACTATTTTGGATAATCGGTCTCCCAAAATGCGGTTGCCAATTTGGTCGTGGGTTTGGGAAAATACTACAAATTTATGACCGGGTTCATCCTTAACAGAATTGCCGTGTTTCCGCTTTCTGTGGGGGGCGTACTGGCCGGAGTAAACAAAGCTTTCTTTGAATGATTTTTCTAGGTGTTCGCACTTGCCGAAATCTTGGTAGTATCGGTCGTCTTCTCCGGTGAGCAAGGCGTGCAGTGCGTGGTGGAAATCATCGCACCATTGGGCGTCTAGTCCGAAGCCACCGAGTTCTTTGGGACGTACAGTGCGGACATCATTTAAGTCACTTTCGGCTATTAAGTAAAGTTGCCGTCCTAGTTCGTGGGAAATCTCGGCTGTGGCATCGGATAGTTCTTGTAAAAAAGGTCTTGCACCAACTTCAAATATTGCTTGAATTGCATCTAATCTCAGAGCATCGATGTGATAGTCTCGAAACCAGTAGAGGGCGTTTTCAATAAAGTAGTTACGCACGCCGTCGCTGTAGGCATCGTCGAAGTTGAGGGGTTCTCCCCAAATCGAGCCGTATTTTGAGGTAAAGTAGGGGCCGAAGTCCCTGAGATAATTTCCTTCGGGGCCGAGGTGGTTGTAAACTACATCGAGAATTACTGAAATACCGTGTTCGTGGCAGGCGTTGACGAGTGTTTTAAAGCCTTCGGGGCCGCCGTAGGAGTTTTGAATGGCGTAGGGATATACGCCGTCATATCCCCAGTTTCGCTCGCCAGGGAATTGGGCTACTGGCATTATTTCGATAGCGTTGATTCCCAATTCTTTAAGTTGTTTTAGCTGGGGAATTATTGCTTCAAAGGTTCCGGCTTGGGTGAACGTGCCGACGTGCAGTTCGTAAATAATCATTTCGGCTAGCGGCACGCCTTGCCAATTTGTGTCAGTCCAAGTAAAAATATTTTCATCTATTACTTGCGACGGGGCATGTACGCCTTGGGGTTGATATTTTGAGGCTGGGTCTGGTCGGTCGGTTTTTCCTTCGATTTGGTAGGTGTAAAGGGTTCCTGGTTCGATGTCTGTAGCTGTGGTTTGCCAATAACCTTCTGCTGATTGTTGCAGGGGTATCAGGCGTTTTTTTGGGGAAACAATTTGGACTGCGATTTGTTTGACGGTGGGCGCCCAAACGGTAAATTCACATTGGTTGTTGCCGAGGTAATTTGCTCCTATCTTCACTTTGAGTTGTTCTCCTTATAAAATAGGTTGGTAGTTCGATCGCCCGACGCGCCATCAAATGCTTTGCCCTTAACGTTCAGCGCCTGTTTAGACGGTAATATTACTTAATATAACAAACAACTAACTTTAGACAGAGGCATCAAAGGCAAAAATTGTGTAATTGGCAAAATTAGCGGTTGGTTGTGTCTAAATTAGAGCAGGAATCGGCACGGGGGCGATCGCCAAATTAACGGTCTGGAAGCGTTAATATTTCTGGTTGATATCATGTCGAAAATCTACCTAAAGGTAGGTCAAAAATCAGCGCGAGTGTGGACTTTATGGTTATGGCTTTTGGACGGGAAATCTGCTGCAATCTCGACTCGGCGGAGTCTCGGGAGTGGTTGGTCACAAACGGGATCGGCGGTTACGCTAGCGGGACGATCGCAAATCTCCTCACCCGCCGCTATCACGGCTTGTTGGTAGCCGCCCTCAAACCCCCGCTGGGACGCACTTTGATGCTCGCCAAGCTGGACGAGACGGCTGTGTATCACGATCGCGCCTATCCGCTTTATACAAACCGCTGGGCCGACGCGACGATGGAACCCCACGGCTACAACTACATCGAAAGCTTTCACCTCGAAGGCACGACGCCTGTTTGGAGGTTTGCTCTCGCCGACGCTATCCTGGAAAAGCGGATTTGGATGCAGCAAGGTGCTAACACAACATATATTCAATACCGCTTGCACCGCGCCTCACAACCGATCGCCCTCGCTGTCAAAGCCCTAGTCAACTACCGCGACTACCACCACACGACGAGCGCCGGCGACTGGCAGATGAGCCTAGAAACCTTGGAACGCGGGGTTTGCGTGACTGCATTTCCCAAGGCTGCACCCCTGTATTTGCTGACAGATGCCGCACCAGAGGCCAACTTTCGAGTCTCTGCGCCCTTATACAATTGGCATTACGGATTGGATCTAGCAGCCGAAAAGCGCCGCGGATTGGATTGCTGCGAGGATCACTTGCAGGCGGCGACTTTTCACATGACGATCGCACCGGGAAGTTCTCTCACATTGATAGCCAGCACCGAGAAAAATCCCGAACTCAATGGCGGTAAAGCTTTAGAAGTGCGCCGCGCTTATGACCGACAACTGCTGCAAAACTGGTCGAAAGTGAGCGAATCTCCCGACTGGATCAATCACTTAGTGCTAGCCGCCGACCAATTTATCGTCAGCCGCCCCCTACCGGAGGAATCCCAAGGCAAAACAATCATCGCCGGATATCCCTGGTTCAGCGACTGGGGCCGCGATACGACGATCGCCCTACCCGGCCTCACAATCTGTACCGGGCGATGGGAAATTGCGCGATCGATTTTGCGGACATTTGCGCGGTATGTCGATCGGGGGATGCTGCCGAACCGCTTCCCGGATGCGGGCGGCGAACCGGAATACAACACCGCAGACGCCACGCTGTGGTACTTTGAGGCAATTCGGGCTTATGTCGATGCCACGGGCGACGACGACCTTTTGACCGAACTCTGGCCGGTGTTATGTGAGATTGTTGACTGGCACTTGCAGGGTACTCGGTATAACATCCGCGTCGATCCCGATGACGGTTTAGTCTACGCGGGCGAAACCGGCGTGCAACTGACTTGGATGGACGCCAAAATCGGCGATTGGGTGGTGACACCCCGGATTGGTAAGCCGATCGAACTCAGCGCGCTTTGGTACAATGCTATACAAGCTATGGCAAGTTTTGCTCGAAAACTGGGCAAGCCTCACAATGAATACCAACAATTGGGCGATCGAACAGCCGCCGGATTCCCTCGCTTCTGGAATGCCTCAACCGGTTACTGTTACGACGTTCTCGACGGCCCCGACGGACACGATAGTTCGCTGCGGCCCAACCAAATATTTGCCGTATCCTTGCCCCTAGACTCGATTCCTCCTCACTCCGCCAACTCCTTGTCAGCGGGGATGCGCCAGGAAACCCGCTATACACCGTTACTGACGCCCATCCAGCAGCGCGCCGTGGTGGACGGCTGCGCTCAACAGCTTCTAACTTCTGTCGGCCTCCGCAGCCTCTCGCCGCAGCACCCGCAATACCGCGGCGCATACGGAGGCGACCAATTGCAGCGCGACAGCGCCTACCACCAGGGCACAGTTTGGGGCTGGCTGATTGGCCCGTTTGTCTTGGCGCACTTACACGTATACAAAAACCCAGCACAAGCGAGCGAATTCCTGGAACCGATGGCACATCATATAAGGGGCGGCGGAGTTGGCAGTCTGGGCGAAATTTTTGAGGGCGACGCCCCTCACTCGCCTCGGGGCTGCACGGCTCAAGCTTGGACTGTGGCTGAGGTGCTGCGGGCTTGGTTGGCAATTAATACTGTGGGTGTTTAAATTAGTAGTGTTATCAATCATTTGGTAATATCGCAAATTTAAGCCCTCAAGAGAATCTCTCTTTCTCTGTCTGTTCTCTTTCTCTGAGTCAAGAGTACCTCTGCGGTTCGTTAAAAAAAAGAGTTCACCAATCTGCCTGTAATTGTTATAAACTAGGTGGGTTATTCGGCAAAGAAATCAAGACAACTACTAATAAAATAGGAGATTTATGGCATTATTATTAGCGGGCGATATTGGCGGAACTAAGACAATTTTGCGGTTAGTGGAAAGGACTGTTAACGGTGAAATGAACGCTCTTTACGAGTTTCGCTATCCGAGCGCGGAGTTTCCCGATTTAGTGCCGATGGTGCAGCAGTTTTTGAGGGAAGCTGCTACGAAATTGGATTTGACGCCATTGCCGGAAAAAGCTTGTTTTGCGATCGCAGGCCCGGTGGTTAATAACACTGCAAAACTGACTAATTTGCCTTGGATGCTGGATGCGAAGCGTCTGGAACAGGAATTAGGAATATCACACGTTAGTTTAATTAATGATTTTGTCGCGGTTGGCTACGGCGTGTGGGCTTTGGACGATCGAGATTTGCACACTTTGCAAGTGGGAAAACCTCGCGAACACGATCCAATTGCTGTGATTGGTGCGGGTACAGGTTTAGGAAATTGTTATGGAATTCCCGAAGCAAATGGTATCAGGGTTTTTTCTTCGGAAGGGGGACACGGTGACTTTGCTCCTCGTTCGGAGTTGGAGTTTCAATTGCTGAAATATTTGTTAGCAAAACACGACATTTCCCGAATATCGATCGAGCGTGTAGTTTCGGGACAAGGGATTGTTTCAATTTACCAGTTTTTGCGGGACAAAAAGTTTGCTCCTGAATCGCCGGAGATAGGGGAAGTTATCAAAAAATGGGAGTCAGAAATGGGTAAAAGTGAGAAGAGTGTCGATCCGGGGGCGACAATTGCACAGGCGGCACTCAAAAAGTGCGATCGGCTTTCGGAACAAACAATGCAAATGTTTGTAGAAGCCTACGGTGCAGTGGCCGGAAATCTGGCTCTGACACTGTTACCTTACGGCGGTTTGTACATAGCCGGCGGCATCGCTGCTAAAATTTTGCCGCTGATTCAAGACGGAGGTTTTATGAGGGCTTTTACCCACAAAGGCCGGATGGATTCGCTGTTAGAAATGATGCCTGTTCGTCTTGTTTTGAATCCCCATGTAGGGTTAATTGGAGCGGCTGTTTGTGCGGCAGGTCTTTAGGAGATTTCAAGTAGAAGTTATCTCATTGATTACTCGGCGTTTGAAAGAGACTGCTGACTCGATCTGAGGGGTGAAACCATCAGGTCGAGTCACAATTAATAGCGAGAATGATTGTGTGATCGTGCACCACATTCAATAATTGATTATGACTCTTCACCCCCGGTACTCGTCATTGATTCCAGAAATCACCGCTTAATAGAGCACGAACCTCCTTTCGGAAAGGAAACCCGTATATGAAAATGCGCGACGAACTCGGAGTCTTCTACTTAGATAGTGATTTTGTTACCTTGTGTCGATCTAACTGCGGTCAAAGTGCTTGCTCTCCAGGGCTATTAGCATTAAGCTATTGCATATTTAAACTGTGATACAAGCATTGCCATTATTTTTGATTTTGCGCCCTCATTTAATTATTAATTCTCGTTCATTTAAGAGGATCTGCAATAAATACTCTAGCTCTTCAATTGATGTAAAAGTTCGAGTGAGTATATATTTTTTGGTTGAATGCCATACTAATTTAATTAAGTTATAGTAGAGGCTGTATTCGGGGAGAAATTCTCAATGAAGATTAGGCATTTCTGTTTCAAGTTTTTTCAGGTACTCTTCTTTCTTATGAAAACTAGCCTTATCAAGAATGATAACTATTGTTGCTCATTTCTCAGCAAATTGTGAGGCTTGATTACTGGCTAATACCATTCATTGATTAGCTCTTCATAAAAGAGTTTTAGCACTTGATAAAACTTATATTAATTGCCTCTTTTGATAAAGTCTACCTACATTTTTTGATACAAATTCCTCCCTGCTTCCATTACATTACCTCTGCCTTTTCTTCGGTCTCTTCTGACCTTTTTTCGGCTTCCTTTTTTACACCTGTTTTTTGTGCTGGTGACTCTTCAACTAAATCCAATGTCGTCCCAAAACCATACCTGTAATCGTTCTGGCGTTTCTTTTTATACTTTTAGATATTTTGCTATCTTTATTTTAAACGCTGTCCTTTTTTTAGGATTTTTTTTGGACTCTAGGCTATACTTAGCGAGCGAGGTAAACATAGTTTTTTTGCTTTAATATCCTCCGAACTTGTCCTACATATAATTTTATTTATGTGAATTATTATAATTATGTTGCTAATCTCTGCGCTGTCCATCTTCCAAAATTATATCCTACTTATTGAGGGTCTTTGTCTAGAGTTTTTAATAATATATGTATATATTTATCTCTGGCTTTTTTGTGATTTCCCTCCATTTTTTATCCATCAAACTTTCTAGATTGTCTGTGTCTCCATTGAGACACTCTGTTGGATACTTTGTTGACTGAGCAACCCAAAAAATCAGCGATTTTAGATTTTGCTTTGCCGTCATTGAGCAATAATAAAATCATAATTATTTCTCGAATATTTGCTTTTTTTCCCTCTATTAAAGCTTTTTGTAGTTTATCTATTTGTTGGGGCTTGAGATGTTTTTTGGGCTGGCATTTTTGTATTGAGTGACTCAACTAAATTTATACCCTATTTAAAGACCCAACAGTTTCTACTGTTTTTGAGTCAATAACAGAGACAGCTTTCACAGATTCAATTGACAACATTTATAATCAGAATATTTTAATTGGACGACCTATGAGATGCGACAAAACTTAACTACTGTCAATATTTATTAAGCATTAAAATTAAAATGAACTAGGAGTTGTGCCGACAGTTTCAGAAACCCGGTGGGTTTCTATATTTATCGTTATTTATCATTGCCAAACCTCTGATTTTGCCTAGAACACCGATTTTTTAGTGGAGCGTCCTACGGACAGTATAATAACTCACAATTTCTTCAGAATTACTGACTATTTTTTTAGTTGCTAAAAATGTAACAACCCGGATATTTAGCAATTTCAGTGGCAAGGTAAAGTATAGCATCTGTTGTATGTGAGGAGAATCAAGTTTATGAGTTCAAATTTGCAACGTCGCGATCGCATTAATTTCCGCAGTCTGGTAACAGCGTTGTGTTTAACCTTAACTCTCGTGAGTTTTGTGAGATTAGATCCGGCGGCGGCTCAAGAACAGCGGATCAGAACGCTGAGTGTTACTGGGCGGGGTGTGGAAGCGATTCCTACAACTCAAACACAAGTGCGGCTGGGGGTTGAGGTGCAGGGGAAAACGGCGGCACAGGTGCAGCAGGAAGCGGCGAGACGATCGTCGGCTGTGGTAGAGTTGCTGCGATCGCGCCAAGTCGAAAAACTCGAAACTGCCGGCATCACCCTCAATCCCATTTATAACTTCGACAACAACCAGCAGCGCTTGACAGGCTATACGGCCACGAATACCGTCAGTTTTCGGATTAATACTGCATCTGCCGGCACTTTGCTTGACGATGCGGTGAATGCCGGGGCCACACGCATCGACGGCGTGAGTTTTGCCGCTGCCGATAGTGCGATCGAATCTGCTCGAAAACAAGCACTCCGCAAAGCAACTCAAGACGCTCAATCGCAAGCGGATGCAGTCTTGAGCGCCCTCAACCTCAAGCGGGGAGAGATTCTGGGCATTCAAGTCAATGGTGCGATCGCGCCGCCTCCAATGTATCGGCAAGTGGCTGGTGCTCGCATGGCTGCTGCTGACGCTACAACGCCTGTGGTGGGAGGGGAACAGCAGGTAGAAGCTTCTGTGACTTTGCAATTTGGATATTAAATAGTTAGGGGTTGAACTGGCCACATCAGCTTGACCCTAACTATTTCTCGATTTATCAAGCAGCTTTTTCTACAAAAAACTTTAGCAGTTTTAACCACTTCTGCCCGTAGTCGAGCAATTGTTCGCCTCCCACACAAATATTTCCGTATCTTCGCTCCCAAGAGGCACAACAATCAAAGCCTAAACAATTTTAGCGCCAAACAAAGTTTCACTCTCAGTAAGTCGGTGGAAAAATTCATAATTAGCTAAGGAAATATTAAGTGGCGCGCTCTTAGTTAAAGTGTAACTGCTCACCGCAGCTTTGTTGCGGTGAGCAGTTACGACAAATGGCTACAATTTGTTATGAACTATGAACGGAATCTCTCCTTCTTCAGGGGGAGAGCTCCTAAATAAATAGACTCTCCGTTAAACCCTAGGCGATCGCATTCCTCCTAAACAGAAAAGAGTGGACTTTTTTCTCAGATCCACTCTCTGTTAAACTCTCTTAGGGCTAGCTTTAACAAGCTGGAGTTAAGTCCTTACTTTACCTAGTCCTTAATGATTCTCTTGTCATGAATGACCACTTGATCCTTGAGTTTAGGAGTGCCGGAGATGTGAATATCCGTATCCATATTTTCCTCGGTGGATTCGGCTAGATATTGGGCAGATGATTTAAAATCATGCGCTGCACGTTTAGCAGATTCGGCTGCATTTTGGGCAGATGATTTAAAATCATGCGCTGCACCTTGAGGAGATGGGGTTGCATTTTGGGCAGATGACCTAAAATCAGGCACTGGAGGTTTAGCAAATTCGGCTGCATTTTGGGCAGATGATTTAAAATCATGCGCTGCACCTTGAGGAGATGGGGTTGCCTTTTGGGCAGATGACTTAACATCATGCGCTGCACCTTTAGCAGATTCGGCTGCATTTTGGGCAGATGACTTAACATCCTGCTTAACATCCTGCGCTGCATCTTTAGCAGATTCGGCTGCATTTTGGGCAGATGACTTAACATCCTGCGCTGCACCTTTAGCAGATTCGGCTGCGCTTTGAGCAGATGACTTAATTGATTCGGCTGCACTCTTGCCAGATGACTGAAGCGATGCGGCTGCACTTTTTATAGATGGCTCCACAGCCTTCGCTGTATCTTTTACAGTCGATCTAAACTCCTTAGTTGCCCCCTCAATTTCTTGAGCTACAGCTTTGGCAGAAGGCTTAACTTCATCAGCCGTACTCTTAATAGAGTCCGCTGCACTTTGTATAGAAGGCTTGACACCTTCGACTGTCTGCTTGACTGAATCTTTTACTTCTCTAATCGTAGGTTTGACTTCCTCGGATGCACTCTTGACTGCATCTACTACAGAAGGCTTGGCTTCCCTAACTGTCTCATTGACAGATTCGGCTATACCTTTAATCGAAGGCTTAGTTTCCTCAACAGTCTCTTTGACTGCTTCTGCTGTAGCTTTGATAGATGGTTTAACTTCCTCAGCAGTTTCCTTTACTACTGTCCCTAGCTCTTCTACAGTGTGTGTAATACCGTCTGCTACGCTGTGTGCTGCATCCCCTAAATTATCTACAGCACGGTTAACAGTATCAGCAGTACCTTTACCAATCATAGCGCCAGCAACTGAGCCTGCTACAGCACCAATAATGCCTCCAGAGCGAGCACCTAGTATACCCCCGACTGCTGCTCCAGCTATCCTCGCACCAATGCCTGAGCCTGATGATTGATCTTCCTTTGATTCTGCATTTTCGTTAGTCTGAACCTGAAGCTGCTGGTTTTCGCTATTGTCAACATTCTTTTCCTGGAAGTCAGGATTGGCTTCAGGCTGCTTAAAAGGCTGGTTATTATCAGTCATAGATATCCTTGGGTATTACTGTTACATTTACTAGGCTAACTATATACTTCTCAGAAAATCTACTGCCTAAGAACTAGATTTGGACTGTTACTTAAGAAGTAGATTATTAAAGGTACTGACCACTACGGCGCTAGCGGCTCGCTGTTCATTCGACCTTGAAGAAGCTGGAGGCTGGCGATCGGACATCTGGAACAGTCTTAGCTTAGCGAGCCAAAAATAACTCATGTATACAGATTTTTTTTACAGATTAAATGATTAATAAATTTTCTAAAAAATGTGGAGTGCCTGTTTATAAATTAGCCTCTAAAAAAATATACAATATGTTTTTTTAGAAAATTCCTACTATTGAATTAAGTGATTTGTTTTGTAGACGTTGCTGGTTTAGGATAGGAAAGGCTAAATAGGTAAGTCAGAGAAATCAGTATCCACAAAGAGTCGGGATTTTCAACTAATTTTTTTCATGCCCTGATTAAGCAAGGTCAGATTTTGGAGTGATCTAACTCACGAGGAGAGCTCTTGGAACAGCAACTTAACCGCTGTAACCACCAGAGGCGATCGCACTTACGTGTAATTGGGCATAAGTTCGAGATCCCCCAACAAACTCAGCACAATCCAATTACTACCGGATCAGCGCTCAAAGTACCCGATATCGACTACAGTAAACACAAAATATTATTGGCGGTAATTAGAGTGATTGAGACTTTAGCAACAGGAATCGCAGCAGCCGGTTCGCTGCTAGCATTGGGCGGATTGGGCCTAGAGTTGAACTATCGCCGGACTGGAAGTGCAAATAAACTAGAACTAACAGCCGGAGAATGGCACTTAGCCATCTCGGAACCCAACCGCTATCTTTTAGTCGGGGAAATGGAGTTCCGCAACCTGACACAGCGGTTTGAGATTATGTTGCCGGAAGTGCGGGCGCAGGTGAAACTGCTGTCAGACGGAAGTTTGGATGGCGTTACTTCCCAGACAAAGGTGATGCCTTGCCACAAAGACGCAGTAGCCAGAGCAGACGATTACTGGTTCGGCTATATTGTTAAAGCCCAAAAAACCACAAAAATTAAAGTTTCTGTAGACATTCAAGGGCAAGATTTAACCAAATTGCAGTCGGCTTGGGTGCAAGTACATTTCGTCACCTACGGCCCAAGTGGCCGCATCCCCAAAGTCCGTAACGTAGTAGTCCCGCTGCAATTTCCAAACTCGGACACCGTACCCATCGCCAGGAATGTCGGAGTTGCAGAAGTCTTGCCGATTCGCACTCACATACTGGCAGAATTGGACAATCCCGTCGAAATTGTCAAGCGGTACGTGCTCCCGCGCGCCCAGAAAGGTGATATTGTCGCCCTCGCAGAAACTCCCCTAGCTTTGATGCAGGGACGCTATCGCCATCCCAGCGAAGTCAAACCCGGATGGGCGGCAAAGCGAGTGTGCTTGTTTTTCTTGCCGATGTCGAGTTTGGCCACGGCTTGCGGAATGCAGACGTTGGTTGATGTAGTAGGCCCTTGGCGCGTAGTAGCAGCATTTGCGATCGGCTCTGTGGCGAAAATATTTGGCAAGCCGGGAGTCTTTTACCAACTAGCAGGGGAACAAGCCAGGCTGATCGATGACGTTACCGGGACTTTGCCTCCCTTCGACCAATTTATTGTCCTCGGCCCCGACAATCCCCAGCAAGTTGTAGAAGAAATTCAACGAGAAACCGGACTTGCGGCGGCGATCGTAGACGCTAATGACTTGAAAGCAGTTAAGATATTAGCAGCGACCTCCGATTTATCGGTAACATTTTTAGAGGAAGCCTTGCGCAGCAACCCCGCCGGGAATGCTGACGAGCGAACACCGGTCGTTGTAATTCGACCTCTGCCACAAAAATCTTGAGTTGAAAACAGAAAATTAAAAATTCAAAAAGATGATTTGCAATTTTTAATTTTCGATCCAGCAAGAAAGGGAGAAGAATCAAAAGTTATAAGTTTTGAACTCAAAATTTACCCATTCAAAACTCAAAACTTATCTAACTCTTCCCCTTTCTGAATTTTTATTTTTAAATTTCCATTCTCCACTTGTATGCTATGACTTCATTTCCCTCCCAAAACCAAAACCAGGTTGTGATTCGCCCGTTTCAGTATCGCGACATCGAGGTGATGGAACAACTGTGCGCGGAAACAGCCGAAGAGCCAGAAAACAGCAAGGGCGGAAGCTGCGACGTGGTATTAGGTAGAAAGTTGCAGCAGATTCGCCGCTGGTACGGACTGCTAAAGATTTTTAGCTTGTTTCCCAACCCTTGTCAGTCCCTGTTCCGTGCCCACGTTGCCGAAGAAGAGGGGAGCGTTAAGGGCATAATTCAGATTTCTCCTTTCAACCGCACCCGCAGCACTTGGCGGATCGATCGCATAGGAGTAGACCCGGAAGCCCGCAGCAAAGGAATTGGTTCCATGCTGCTGCGGTACTGCTTTGAGGCAGTCTGGGAGGCGCGGACGTGGCTGTTGGAAGTGAATATCGGGGACAAAACTTCCTTGGCTTTGTATCGGCAAAACGGGTTTCAGCCTTTGGCCCAGATGACTTACTGGACGATCGCCCCAGAACGCCTGCAAGAAATGGCTTCCTCGACGCCAGATTTGCCCAATCTGCTGCCGGTCAGCAACGCAGACGCTCAGTTGCTCTACCAACTGGATACCGCGTCTATGCCGCCCCTGGTGCGCCAAGTATTTGATCGGCACATTCAAGATTTCAAAACCAGTTTTTTCGGCGCTTTAGTCGAAGGTGTCAGACAGTGGCTGGGCAAAACCGAGGTAGTCAGCGGCTACGTGTTTGAACCGCAGCGCAAAGCCGCGATCGGCTATTTTCAGGTGCAGCTATCCCGCAATGGCCAGCAACCGCACGTCGCCCAGTTGACTGTACACCCGGCTTACACTTGGCTTTATCCAGAACTCCTGTCCCAGATGGCGCGCCTTGTTCAAGATTTCCCAGTTCAAAGCCTGCAACTGGCTTCCGCTGACTATCAGCCGGAACGGGAAGCTTATTTAGAGCAATTTGGAGCAGTGCGCGTGGAACACAGTTTGCTAATGTCTCGATCGGTGTGGCACAAATTGCGCGAGTCCAAGTTAGTCTCTCTCGAAGGACTCCAGCTATCAGAAATGCTGCAAAGCTTCCAGCCAACTCGCAAACCCGTACCGGGCCGGATGTCCTGGCTCGGCCCGATGGCTGGGGAAGCGACAGCAGGGCACCCGTCCTGTGAGATTAAACCTCTGTTGGCTGACTCAGGAAACAGCCAAACGAATCAAGTTAACCCCTTGGGCGGCCAAAATTCCGAATCAGCAGCAACTGATGGCAGCAGCATTTTGCCTTTAAATCTGCCAGAGTTGCCTCTAGACGGCGGCTGGCCAGGAGAATTCAATTCTTAATAAGTGAAAGCAGAAGGTAAAAGGTAGAAGACAGAAAAAAATAGAATTAATCATCCAAAAAATTCTTTTTTTCGGCCATAATCCCAAAATATCCCTTCTGCTTTTAATTGAGCTCAACCTAAGATTACCTATCTTCTTCTTACTTTCTTCTCTTATTCCTTCGCGTCCTTCGCGTCTTCGCGGTTCGTTAAATAAGATTATTTACGCCAAAAAACAGTAAATCTAAAATCTAAAATCTAAAATCTAAAATTGCTTGATTGATAATGTCCAACGATAAATTATGGATTTCAGCACTGGGATTAGATATCGGCCTCAAACGAGTCGGCATCGCCGGGTGTGACGGCACCGGTTTAATAGCTACGGGCATTACAACACTGGTACGATCGTCCTTCGAGCGAGACGTAGCTTATCTCCGAGAGCTCGTGCGAGAGCGGAGAGTGCAAATTTTGGTTGCAGGCTTGCCCTACTCCCTGAGCGGAGAATTGGGCGCTCAAGCCCGACAGGTGCAGAAATATGCCAATCGCATCGCCGCAGCGTTAGAACTCCCCCTAGAATACGTGGACGAGCGCCTGACTTCGGTTGAGGCAGAGGAATTGATGAAAACACAAGGGATTTCGGTGTCGCAAAATAAGGGTGCGATCGATCGCAAAGCAGCAGCCCTGATTTTGCAGCAGTGGCTAGACGAGCGGAGGCAAAATATCTCCGCCCTTCCCAATCCTTGATAGCTGGTAACAAAGGCGTGATATCCTGGTTGTGCAAGTTTGCTACGCACACCTGTAACCCTTGACAAACTGGAGAAAATTCTGCTGTACCTCGGTACTGAAGAATCACAAAATCGTGATTTGTCCTCAGTGTCGCTTGCTGACTCGACTGAGATTTAAACGCTGCACTCCTCGCCTGTGGAAAAGGCCGCGAGTCTCGCGGTTTAAGCTGGTGGACTGGCGATCGCCCACTTAGCCAGAATATCGCCACGAAAATTCCCCATTGTCAAGCAAACGTTACTGAATTATTGACGGAAAATAAGATACACGCGATGTCCTCATCCCCATACCGCAAAAAAGAGAATGGCAATTCCAACGAAGAGTCCGTCACCCTGACGGATGAAGTTGGGCGATCGCTGACTTGCAACATAGAATATTCTATGAACCTAGAAGGTCAAGAATACGCTTTGCTGCTTCCGATTGACTCACCCGTAGAAATTTTTACTTGGCAGGGAGACGATAACGACGAAGCCGCAATTCCTGTAGAAGACGAGACCGAAATTGACAAAATTTTTGATACAGCTAAAGTTGTCCTGCAAGAGCAGAACTTGACGCTCCGGCGCACGGCGGTGACGCTGACTGTTGTTGGTGAATTGCCGGAATTTCCCGAAGAGGATATGGCATCTGATGTCGATCCAGATGAGGAGTCCGAATTCGAGGAACTGATGTGGCTGACCAGCTTCTACCACGAAGAACAGGAATATGCCATTTATACGCCTCTCGACCCGTTCTTTATATTGGCTAGAATGGATGACGACGGCAAGCCAGAATTGCTTTCGGAAGAAGAGTTCCAAAGGCTGGAACCGATGTTACCTATGCTGGAAGACCAGTTCTTTGACGAGCTTGATTAGATATTAATTGCAGGCACAAGCCCTGATGGCAAAAAGCAGAATTTTTTACTATTTTATAAAACAGTAAACTGCTCGCCCGATCGAACTTTTTCGAGATGGCCACTTCTGCCTTCGCGATCGGGCTTTTGAATTGGGCCGCGTGAATTGGGTCTTTTTAAGGGCTTGTATTCGTAACTTTTCGGTCATCAATCGCAGGTCATCAGTCATTAGTCGCTAGTTAACCGCCGCTTATCCAGGACAACGGACTATGAATAAAGAACAAATGACAAAAGGCAGCACGCGCGAGAGCCGAAAAGGTACTCCGCAAGTCTCTAAATGGTTGTTTTATCTGGCGTTGCTGCCGGCCATCTGGGGAGTTTGCGCTTGGCAAGGCTGGGCTTGGTGGAGCTGGGCTTCGGCGCCGCCTAAAATCACATCCTCATCGGGGAATCCGGCAGAGGATGCTGCTGTTTCTATCCAAATCCCGGAGGGTACTCCCAGTCAAAAAATCGGCCGCGATTTAGAGGCAGCGGGGTTAATTCGATCGAGCTCGGCATGGAATATGTGGGCCCGCTGGCTGACTCTGCAAAACCGCGAGGGAGGTTTTAAAGCAGGAACTTACCAACTTTCGCCTACTCAGCCTCTGAGTGCAGTTGCTGACAAAATTTGGAAGGGCGAAGTCGCACAGCAGAGTTTCACTATTCCAGAAGGGTGGTCGCTGCAACAAATGAGCGCTTATTTTGAAGCGCAAGGTTTTTTTCCGGCTAAGGATTTTATGGCGGTGGCGAGTCAAGTTCCCTACGCTCAGTACCCTTGGCTACCGAGCGGATTGCCTCACTTGGAAGGGTTTTTGTACCCGGATACTTATCAGCTAGACGGCGATGCAATTACCCCGGAAGCTGTCATTAAGCAAATGCTCGGTCGTTTCGAGCAGTTGGCTTTGCCGATCTATCAAAAGAATCAAAAGAATACTAAGCTGGATTTGAAAGAGTGGGTGACGCTGGCTAGTATTGTAGAAAAAGAGGCTGTGGTTGCTTCCGAGCGGAACCGCATTTCTGGAGTATTCAACAACCGTCTGAATAAGGGTATGACGTTGGGCTCTGACCCGACAGTTGAATACGCTCTAGGCATCAGGCAAACTAAGGAAAAGCCTCTGACTTTTAAGCAAGTAGAAACGCCTTCTCCTTACAATACTTATATAAATCCAGGACTACCCCCAACTCCGATCGCATCTCCGGGAATCGCAAGTCTGGAAGCGACTCTGACTCCGGAAAAGACAGAATATCTGTATTTTATGGCTCGATACGACGGTACTCACATTTTTAGCCGCACGCAGGCGGAACACGATGCTGCGATTGCTAAAGTTGACCAGCAGTTGCGATCGAATCCATAGATGGGCAATGACTAATAAAAAAGTAAAAAGTCAAAAGTCACCAAGCAAAAGCCATAATTATTCACTTTTGATTTTTTACTTTTTGAATCTTTAACTCCCAATTTCTTATTTCTCAATCTAAAATCTAAAATCTAAAATCTAAACTCATTATGACTTGGGGTAAACTACTACAGCCTGACTTAGTTTTAGGCGATTCAGTCATGAAGTTAACGGCTGATATTCTGCAGAAATATCAGATTAAAGGATTAGTGTTGGATGTGGACGAAACTCTTGTTCCCATTACGGCAATGAATGCTTCTCCTGAACTCAGCTTGTGGGTGCAAGAAATTAAACCCGTGGTATCGCTATGGTTGGCGAGCAATAATTTAAGTCAAAATCGGATCGGTCGAATTGCTGATTCTTTGAATCTACCTTACATCACGGGTGCGGCTAAGCCGTCGCGCCGCAAGTTGCGAACAGCAGTGACTGCCATGAATTTGCCGGTGGAACAGGTGGCGATGGTGGGCGATCGACTTTTTACTGATGTTTTAGCAGGCAATCGTTTGGGTATGTTCACTATTTTAGTGGAACCAATGGTTGATGCTGGGTATGCGCTTCGCAAGTATCCGGTGCGCTCTTTTGAAGTTTGGGTTTCTCAAGCTTTGGGGGCATCTCTGAAAATTAAAGATTAAAATTGGGCATAGGGCATGGGGCATAGGGCATTGGGAATTGGTAATTAGGAATTGGTAACTAATGGCAACAGACAACAGTCAACAGTCAACAGTCAACAGTCAACAGTCAACAGTCAACAGACAACAGACTAAAACTATTGTTGTTAAAATTGGAACTTCGACTCTGACTCGATCGACTACGGGAAACTTAGCTCTTTCAACTATTGCTGCATTGGTCGAAATTTTAGCTGATTTGCGACAGCAAGGCCATCGAGTAGTTTTGGTTTCTTCGGGTGCAGTTGGGGTGGGCTGCGCGCGCTTGGGTTTGACGGAACGCCCGCGAAACATTGCTCTGAAACAGGCTGTGGCGGCTGTGGGCCAAGGGCGGCTGATGCGGGTGTACGATGACTTGTTTACTACTCTGCAACAGCCGATCGCTCAAGTATTGCTCACCAGGGGCGATTTAGTGCAGCGTAACGGTTATGTTAATGCTTACAATACTTTTCAGCAACTGCTCAGGTTGGGCGTGATTCCGATCGTCAATGAAAACGATACTGTGGCGGTAGACGAGCTCAAATTTGGCGATAACGATACGCTTTCGGCGCTAGTAGCGAGTTTGGTAGAAGCAGATTGGTTGTTTGTGCTCACAGATGTCGATCGGCTGTACTCCGCCGATCCGCGCAGCAATCCAGACGCGCAGCCGATCGCCCTAGTCCAAAGTATGGCACAGCTCACAGAATTTCAGGTGCAAACAGGAGATTCCCGCAGCGGTTGGGGAACCGGCGGAATGGTGACAAAAATTGAAGCCGCGAGAATAGCAACTGCATCGGGAGTGCGGACTGTCATCACTGACGGCTGCTTTCCTGGTAATATCGAGAAAATACTCAACGGAGAGTCGATCGGTACTCAATTCGAGCCTCAACCGCGCCCTGTAAACGCTCGCAAACACTGGATAGCTAACGTTTTAATTCCAGCAGGAAAACTATATTTAGATGCGGGTGCTGTAAAGGCAATTTCCCACGGCGGAAAATCGCTTTTAGCTGCGGGTATTGCTCAAGTAGAAGGAGAATTTCAAGCTGATGATTCCGTGCAGTTGTGCGACGCAGCCGGCCAGCAAATTGCTAGAGGACTTGTGAATTATAGCAGTTTAGAATTGAGACAAATCCAAGGCTGCAAATCAGAGAAAATTGCTGAGATTTTAGGCTATGCAGGCGTAGAAACGGCGGTACACCGAGATAATTTAGTGATTGTTTAAACTAACAAATATCGAGACAGTCGATCGCGCAATGAGCGAAGGCAGAAATTGAAGATATTTGCAGCACAGTCTTGCAAGAATTTGTTTGGCTGTGTTGGAACAGCTCGTTCATCGCTTCTGTAAACAGTTCAAATAAATTTTGTGCTAATTCTAAAGCTGCTTGGTATTCCGCATCTGTAAGTTTGATTTCTGCTAAAATTTGCAACATCTCTGGCGTGTTTAAAAGGTGATAATTTTCTAAACCCCCATAAGATCCTCCAAAATCAACAGATTCTTTTTGGTTAATTTGCTGTAATTCCATTACCACTGCTAGCGCCGCCTCAAAAAAAACTTGGGCAGTTCCTTCGAGGACTTCCACTAACACCAGTTTCTGAATAGGAGAAGCTTTCCAAGCGTAGCGTTCGATCACTGAACAAAGCGCTCGAGTTTTTTTAGTTTCTTCACCCCAAAGCAGTCTGAAATCGCCGTAACTCATTAATTGGTTTAAGCCCAGTTCCTCTAGGTATTCTAGATAGTCGTGCCAATAATAGTTCTTTTTATAAGTATATTTATTAATGAGTTCCTGAACTTTGTTATTACTAGAAGATTCTCGCAGCACATATTTATTTAAATCGCTCAATCCCACAGCCAAAGGAGCGAGTACAGGTGCAAAAATTAGTCGTTGATTCGCGTGAATGTTTTTGTTGGCTAGAAAGTCAAACAAGGGCAATTTTGCAAACTCTTGCTTTTTGGGTTCAATGAATGCTACAATGCCTTTCATACTTTTTTTGCCTGAATGGTTGCTGTCAAGATCGTCTTCATATCTCCGTTAATTATCTATATTTTCGAGCCTAAAGAATTGTGTTTATTATCATATATATTTGTATTTGAGATCATAGGTAAGAGTGTTGGCAGTCACAGGAAACAGTGACTGGTATCATATTGTGCCAGAAGTTTGAGCATCTTGTTGCCTAGAGATAAAATCTTCTAAATTTAGATTGCATATTTCAGGCGTTGCTCAAAGCCACCCCACAAGAGTTTGATTATTTACCGATAATTTAAAGGATGATTAACTTATATGGGCAAGTGAGCATCCTGTTCGCACTGCTAAAAAATGCCTTTTACCAAATCGCGGTGATCCCTGCAAATCAGTCCTAGACGCATAGAAGTCTCGAAACCAGGTTTCTTCGGAGATTCATAGCTGCTCAACAAAAATTTTTCTGACAAACCAGGTTTCTTTAACCTTTGCTTTTATTGCTTCTTCCCTCTTTTCTCTTCCCTCTTCTTATTCCTTATTGCTTCTTCGGGCGGCTATAAGCCTCCAAATGACAATTTCCCATTCTCAGAATTGCCTTTAGGTGCGTTGTGAGTTACTCTATCTTTTGGGTCAGTTAACACAATTATAGGAGTTAATCTTGGAACGGACTTTTTTAGCGATTAAGCCCGACGGCGTACAGCGCGGACTCGTCGGCGAAATTATCGGTCGTTTTGAAGCCAAGGGCTTTAAGCTAGTTGGTATGAAGCTAATGACGGCGAGTCGAGAACTAGCGGAACAACATTATGATGTTCACAAAGAAAAACCATTTTTTGCTGGATTGGTAAACTTTATCACTTCAGGCCCTGTAGTGGCGATGGTTTGGGAAGGCGACGGCGTTGTGGCGTCGGCGAGAAAAATCATTGGCGCCACGAATCCTCTTAATGCAGAACCAGCGACAATTCGGGGCGATTTTGCTGTCAATGTCGGCCGTAATCTGATTCACGGTTCTGATGCTGTCGAGACTGCCCGTGCGGAAATTAGCCTTTGGTTCAAGGAAGAAGAATTGAGTGCTTGGACACCTTGTTTAACTCCTTGGATTGTGGAATAGTTTTGATATTCTCCCGGTGGTTAATCGGGAGATATACCCTTTCTTAGATAGATGATATCGATTCCGGTTGCAGCATCCGTGATTGTTGACTGTTGACTGTGAGTCAAAAAAATGAAAATTGCGCGAATTAGTGGTTGGCATCGAGATTCAACTTTATGCCCGACGAATGAAGCAAGGGTTTGATATCATTCCGGTGTAGCCGGAATTTATATGAAATATCATGTCGCTGACTCACTCATAAGCGTAAAATATAGAAGAGTTTGAGATTTTTACTCGTTACCAGGAGTTTCCGGGTAACTAGAATTAAAAACGTTAATCGGAACTTACAAACTCCAAATAATTGTTAGTCAATTCTTTGACTGCTAATTCGTAAAACTGCTGACCTTGTTCGGGGGTTGCTAAGCCCGGATTTGAACCCATTCTGCCGTCTGGAAATCGGCGGCGGAAGTCAGCACTACCGAAAATTTTGTGCCCGGAAGCGACTTCTTCCGAAAGCGGAGCTTGCTTAATTGCTTCTGGATAAAGGTACTGGGTTAAGGCGATTTCGCTCGGGGTGGCGTGGGAACCTTCTTGGTTTCCGTATAATTCTTTTGCTAGTTGGTAGACTGAACCGCACATGAACCAGTTGCCGATTTGACACTGGATTTTATCGGCATTCGGTAAATTCAAGTCCGACAAATGTGCGTATGTCTCGGAAAATGCTGCTTTCATGGTGGCAATGTTGCCACCGTGACCGTTGATGAAAAAATATTTCTCAAATCCCGCTTTTGCCAAAGATGTGATGTAATCCCTGATTACCAGTATCAGGGTCTGTGGTCGGAGGCTGATTGTGCCGGGAAAGCTGGTGTGGTGCAAGGCCATCCCTACATTAATTGTCGGGCCGATTAAGGCATTGGCAGCTTCGCCGACACCGCGGGCGATCGCCTTGGCAGCAATGGCGTCAGTCCCGATCAAGCCGGTGGGCCCGTGCTGTTCGGTGGAGCCGATCGGGATAATTATGCCTCGCGAGCTTTCGAGATAAGCTTCTACCTCGGGCCAGGTACTCAAATGCAGCAACATGATAGGTAGTCTACAGAATTTTTACTTGCTATCGTCGATCGTAGCCGGCACGGGAAGAAAAAGGAATTTCGACCAACTTATTATTGTATTCTTAAAAAAAGCTCTAAAGTGCGCTCGCAACTTTACCGTTATATTACTTAACGTTAATAATTTAACCACTTGATGGCCAAAACTTTACCTTTTAATAACCTTTTAAGAGTAGTATAACAAGCATATCCCTCTAGATTGGGTGTTACGTGGTCAATTAACAGCGGGCAATGTTTTATGAAATTAACACCGACCCCGAAAAATGACCAGACTTCTGTGGCCTGGACGCAGGCAGACAGCGCGGTTCCGGCAACTGCTCTACGGCTGTATTCCTTGCATGAGCAAGTAGCAAAGGTCGAGCGCGTGTCTGTGGGATGGACTGGCGAAGGATTCTAAGCGATTGAACCAATAAATGGCGATCGTACAAGCGATCGCAGCGCGAGAGTGCCTCAGCTACTGAAGAAGGTACCTCGCGCTAGCCACATACAAACATCACTCCCACTGATATTTATGTCTTCTGTTGAATTAAGCGAAAGTCCTTCAAGGTTGGCTGTTGGACAAGCCGGCCGTATCTTGTTATTGGAAGGTGAAGATCTGTTGCGGGAAATGCTAGCTTTAGCCCTTAAAGAACAGGGCTATGAGGTGGTGGTTACTAGCGACGGGCGCAACGCTCTGCCTTCTGTACAGGCTTCTTCGTCATACCACGGTGAATTTGCCTTTAACCTGTTAATTATGGATTCAATTAACGGTTTGGATCTGTGTCGAATGTTACGGCATCAAGGAAATCCCGTCCCTATTTTGATTATCGGTGCTAGAGGAAGTGCCAACAATTGCGCTTTTTACCTAGAAGCCGGATCGGATGATTATCTGACCAAGCCTTTTGGAATGCGGGAGTTTATCGCTCGCTGTCGGGCGCTGATGCGGCGCCAGCGCCTCAGTAGGTTACCGGAACCGAGGACGCTGCAATATAAGAGCATAACTCTGTATCCTGAAGAGTGCCGCGTGTTGGTTCGTGGTCTGGAAGTGAAATTTTCTCCTAAACAGTTTCGCTTACTAGAACTATTTATGAGTAATCCCCGGCGAGTTTGGTCTCGCGATCAGTTGTTGGAAAAAATTTGGGGTCAAGATTTTATCGGAGACAGCAAAACAGTTGACGTTCACATCCGCTGGCTGCGCGAAAAGTTGGAAATAGATCCAGCCCAACCAGAATATATCATTACGGTACGCGGGTTCGGCTATCGATTTGGTTAAATTATTAAATCAGTTGTAGAGTGACAAATTGCAGTCGAATAGACAAATAAGGACAAAAAAATGTTATCTCCTTATTGGTCTATGGAGGGTGTGCAATACAATAGCTTGGAGGTGCCACCAGTAGAGCTATTCCAGCGACAGTTGCCGTTGTCTTTTACCCTGGGCGATCGGTATAAACTCACATCTTGCACCATTCTCAATAACAGGCTTTTCGGCCTGTTCCACAAAGAGTGAATTTTCTTGTGGAACAGGCCGAAAAGCCTGTTGATAAAAAGCTTATTGATAATGGTGCAACATCTCAGTATAAATCAAAACTCCCCCGTCCACTGCCAACAATGAAGTTTCGAGCAATCTCCTGCAACCGCAACAGCCGCCACCATATCAGAACTCGGAATTAATTCCATTAAAGACCATCTCGATGCTTCTTCGGGGTTGTCTTCAACATTTAACAGCGCGGGAGGTTCTCCTGGTGCGAGGCTGACATCAAACTGATTCAGGGGTATAGAAAGTCCTTTACCAACTGCTTTAATGTAGGCTTCTTTGCGAGTCCAGCAGGTGAAAAACGCGCGGGATTGAAGATGTTGTGGAAGCGAAAGCAAGACAGAATTTTCTAAGGGTGAAAAAAACTTTTCCGCAATTTCCAGGCAAGGAAAGTTGGAATTTATGCTTTCAATATCGACACCAATATCTCGATTTTTGGTAATCGCAATTAGAGCCATGTTCCCTGAGTGAGACAAATTGAAACGGAGGGTATTTCCACCTTGGGCGGCGATGAGAGAGGGTTTGCCGTAGGGATTGTAGTCAAAGCGCAAAATGTGAGAATTTATGTTAAGATAGCTACTCAGAATTGCTCTCAGCGCCCCACGACTCACAATAAATTGCGATCGACCTTTGGGAAAGTGAAAACCCTCGGCTTTTGTCCGCTCGTCTGTAGAGAGAGTCTGTTGTAAACTCTGCAAGCAAGATTCTGTTTGAGCCAGAGAGACGCGCCAAACATGAATTTCGCCCAGATCCAATGTCAGGTTTTGCGGTGGGGACTTCCACGAATCAAAAGCAGCAATCATGTATTTATCTTCTTTTCTGAGTCACCTGATCCAGCATTCCCAGAAACAGGCAAGATGCCTGTTCTACTTTGAGAAACAGGCAAGATGCCTGTTCTACAACAGATGAATTTCAATCGCAAGGGTCAATAAATCCAGCTTTGCACAACTTTTCCCGCTAATTGCTGTCCTAACCAAGGCGTATTTGCCGATCGCGACTTCAGACTTGACCCGTCAACAGTCCAACTCATTTGCGGGTCGAACAAAATCAGCTCCGCAGAGGCTCCCGGTGCAACCGTGGCGGGGGTTTGTCCGAGACAAACCGCCGGCCGGGTACTCAAAACTCGCCACAGTTCCAAAGCCGAAAAATCGCCAGTTTCTACCAGTCCGTGCCACAGTAAAGGCAAAGCTAATTCCAAGCCTATCGCCCCGGGCGGACTATCAGCAAAAGCCACAGTTTTCTCCTCATAAGTATGCGGGTTGTGGTCGATCGCGATCGCATCAATTACCCCATCTTTCACAGCTTGAATCAACGCTAATTGATCGCTGAGATTGCCCAACGGCGGTTCTAGTCGTAAATTCGGATCGTAGGCCAAGGAAGCAGTCAGAGCATTTTTTCCGCCGGAATCTTGAGAGTTTCCTGAAATTGCTCCGACATTCAACAGCAAGTGCATCCAAGTCACACTCGCAGTCACTGGCAAACCCCGCGCCTTCGCATCCCGAATCAATTCCACGCTGCGGGCTGTAGAAACGCGCATGATGTGCACCGGAGTGCCCGCAGATGCCACCAACTCCAAGATTGCCGCCAAAGCCGAAGTTTCCGCACTCGCCGGAATTCCTGGTAAACCCAACCGCACCGACACCGCACCCTCCCGCGCCGCGCCCTTTCCTGCCAAAGTTCGATCGCACGGCCACAAAGCCACAGACTTGCCCAAAGGCTGGATATACTCAAGCAAACGCCTCACCAGAGCCGGATTAGACAGCGGTAAACCGTCTGCAAAACCCACCACTTGACAGGAGGCCAGCTCGCCCAACTCGGCCATCTGCTGCCCTTTCACGCCCGCTGTCAGCGCTCCCCAATAATACAAGCGGGGCAGCCCGGGAGACAAATTGCGGATATGTTGCTGCAACAAAGCTAAACCGGCCAAATTGTCAACAGGCGGCGAGGTATCCGGCAAAATCGCCACTCGCGTAAAACCGCCAGCCGCCGCAGCCTGCATCAAAGATTCCAGGGTTTCCCGATCCTCAAAACCCGGTTCTCCGCTGTGACTGTAGATATCAGTTAACCCCGGCCCCAAAATCAGTCCCCGGCAATCCCGCACTTCCGTGTCAGCGGGAAACTCAGCAATTTTTTCCTCAACTGCTTTGATATCACCTTCAGCAATCAGAATATCAGCGATGCGATCGCTCCCTGAAACTGGATCTAGCACTCGTACATTTTGTAGCAGTTCGCGGCTCATAACTTAAGATTTAAATATATGGAAGAAAGAAGTTCGGCAACGGATTCTGTAACGGATGTAACGGATGGATGGAAGATGGAACCGCGAAGACGCGAAGGACACGAAGGAACAAGGAAGAAGGAATAAAAGCAAGGGTTTTAGTAATTAAGAACTTCCTAACCATCTTGGCAGTTGCTATAAAAATTAAAACCTTTTTCAGGTGGGTGCTCGTAGCGGTGGGCAGTGGTGTTAACTTAGGCCTAAAAGCTTTGATAAATTTCGCTTTGACACGAGTCTCGATCCCCCTAAATCCCCCTTAAAAAGGGGGACTTTGAGAAGGCTTCTTTTCCCCCCTTAAGAAGGGGGGCTAGGGGGGAGCGAAGGCCTAATCGTCAAACAGCAGACCGGTAATACATCTACGGGTTCGCGCTCAGCAATTTACCGATTACAGTGCTCCGGCTGCTGTTTTGTCAAAAACGCCGCCGCTCAAATGAGTTGTGACATTCATTGCCTGCAATACCGGCAAACCATCGGGGCCGTGGGGATAATCAATCACGCTAACGGCTCCGTTTCCTTGTTTGAATTTCCAGAAATGTTCGGGTTCCAAACCGAATAGATGGCAGAGAATTGCTTTGTTAATGGCGTCGTGAGCAACGACAATCCCAGTACCAGAAACTGATTGTACGATTTCTCGCCAAGATGCGATCGCTCTCTGCCAAACTTGCTGCAAATTCTCTCCTTCGGGCATTTGCACTGTTTCAGGAGATGTTTTCCATTCTGCTAGCAAACCCGGATAGGATTGTTCGATTTCTGATTCAAACTTTCCTTCCCAAAGTCCGTGGCTAATTTCTCTCAACTCGTCGCGGAGTTCTAGTTGCAAACCGCCGTGATATTTGAGAATAATTTCCGCAGTTTCTTTCGGGCGTAGCATCGAACTGCTAATAGCAAAATCTAATTTTACATCCTTGAGAAATTCTGCCGCCCGCCGGGATTGTTCGCGGCCGTTATCGTTGAGAGGCACGTCAATTTGTCCCTGAAATTTACCTGCTTTATTCCAGTCTGTTTCGCCGTGACGCACCAGCAACAAGCGCGGGCCTTGGTGTCCGTCCCTCGGTTTGGGAAAAATTTCCCCGGTATGGGAAGTTAAATTCAGGGATTCTAATTGAACCGGAACTTTCTTTTTTGGCTCTCCTGGCTCGTCGGTGGTAACAGGGGAATATCCAAAATTAAGGACGCTAATGCCGCAATTTGACTGCTGAATAGATTGGTAGTAATTCGGGTTAATTTCCGACGCTGTAGCGATGAGAGCGCGGTTGATTCCGTTATGACCTACTACTAGAATTGTGCCGTCCCGGTGGCGGGATAAAAGTTCTTGCCAAAAATGACGGGCGTTAGCAAAAATTGCCAATACGGGGAAGTGTTCGATTTCGCCATCCACAGATGGCAGTTTCATGGAAAATTTGTCTGGCTGTCTTTGCCACTGCTGATAGGCTTCGGGGAATTTGTCGATCGCATCTTGGCGCAGCATTCCTTCCCACAGAGGCAAATCGATTTCCATCAAATTATCAGTTGGTTGGAGTTGTGGCGGATTTGTCAAGCGCGACAGGATGATTTCCGCTGTTTCTTTGGCTCGTTGTAGAGGACTGGTATAGGCGGCATCAAAGGCGATACTGCTGAGTGTGTCGCCTACTTGCAGGGCAGCGCTGCGGCCTGCTTCTGTCAAAATTGATTTATCGAGGCGGCCTTGGATGCGGCGTTCTTGATTGTAAGTGCTTTTGCCGTGACGGACTAAGATAATGCGAGTCATTCGATTTTAGATTTTAGATTTTAGATTTTAGATTTAGCCTGTTACCGCGCTTCGGGTGCGCGGTGCACGCCTTACCCAGTCTTCGGGTGCGAGGCGAGTCAAAAAGATGAGCCAGTGAAATTTTACCAGTTGTCGGGATACTCTCGGCTGCAAACGCCTATGATTAGAGACGGAAAAGACTTAGCCACGGATTCGCGCGGGACGGAAAACGAGGAATGACACTGAAGCGGGTTATTTTAGGTATTTTAACGGCGATCGCGATCGCCATGGTCGGTTTATCTTTACTTGCTAGTTGGAATCAGCCGCAAATTCAAAGCCGGCTGGAGCTCTACCAGACAAATTTGCTGCTGCACGCCTCGGAGTGGCAAGGAGAAAATAATCAGAGTGCTAATTTAAGTTCGGCGCGCAACAATATTGTCGGTGCAGATCCTTTAAATACGGCTTTGACGCAATATCAAGAAGCGCGAGACTCGACTCGCAAAACTCTCGAAACAACTCAATCACAAGTTAAAGTAATTCAGTCTGCCATCGCCTCTAAGTCTGAGGATAATACTCTGAATCTGGCTCAAAATAAGGCTGCGTCAGAGTCTATCAAGCAACAGTCAGGGCTGCTAAACGAACTTGACTTGCGATTGGGGATTTTGCAGGCAAGCAGTGGCAAAACTGAGGCAGCTCTCCAAACTTGGAAAAATTTAGTTGATCGCTACAAAACTAAAAGTGATGACGATTCTTCGGTGGTAACTGCTCAAGTTTTAACGGGAATTTGGAGCAATCCGGCTCAACTGCTGCCGGATGCCGAGCCGCGCATTCAAAAGTCTTTGGATGGCTGGTTTCGCTATCGCGCTCTCGCTCAACTTTACAAGTTGCAAGAACGTTCTAAAGAGCTGGCGGCGCTGCAAGCAGCAGAGCAAGTAACGGCAGAGCAAGCTGTAGAAAAGTTGGCAATTATAGTTGGCGTTCCGGCGATCGCACTTTGTATTGGCACGGTTTTGCTGGTTGGTTTGACCGTGCAGTGGTTGTTGCAGCGGAAGCAGTTAGATACAGCAGGTTCCGGCCCGGTTTTGGCGCGAAATGCGAGCTTGACTTGGGATGTGCCTTGGGACGGCGAGATTGTTTGGCAGGTACTTGTGGTCGGCTTTTTCTTTGTCGGCCAAATCTTGATTCCCTATTTGTTACTGCCAGTTTCTCTGGCTGTTTTACAACTCAATCCCGCTACTTTTAACCCGCGCGACAAGGCTTTTTATATCTTTGCTACTTATTTGTTGCTGTCGGGTGGGGGGCTTTCGGTACTGTATTTTTCGGTCAAATCTTTTTTGCCTTTGCCGGAAGGTTGGTTCCGGGTTAATTGGCGGGGAAGTTGGTTTTTGTGGGGTTTTGGCGGCTATTTTGTTGCTTTGCCTTTGGTAGTTTTGGTGTCGCTGATTAATCAGCAATTGTGGCAGGGACAAGGTGGCAGTAATCCTATTTTGCCGATCGTTCTCGAAGGTAGGGACAACGTGGCTTTGGTGGTGTTTTTCGGCACTGCTGCGCTCGCGGCTCCGGTTTTTGAGGAAATCGTGTTTCGGGGCTTTCTGCTGCCTTCTCTGACTCGCTATTTGCCTGTTTGGGGGGCGATCGCAGCTTCTGCTTTCTTGTTTGCGGTGGCTCACTTGAGTGTCTCTGAGATTCTGCCTTTAGCGACTTTGGGTGCGGTTTTGGGGTTTGTGTATACGCGATCGCGCAATCTCCTTGCTCCTATGCTTCTCCACAGTCTTTGGAACAGCGGTACTCTCCTGAGTCTGTTTCTTTTGGGCGGCGGCGCAAGTTAATTCGGACGGTTGTTAATAATTGTGAATTAATCGAGTTTTTTTGAGAGCGATCGTCAGGGCGATCGACTCTTGCCAAAAACAGCAGTAGGGTGCTCGGTGCGCCCCTGATATGTAGTCCGGTAAAATAACCGGAATTTCATTAGGGGCGGCTTCACCCTAATCTGTAATATCAGCCACAGCTCCAGCTCGACGGGCCCCGGTTCCTTACTTGAGCGGAAAAACAGGGTTTAACATGGAAGTAATATCTTGTCGGCTGATGATTGAGAGACTCACCCGGGCGATCGCACCAAACGGAAGTTGACAATCCGGCTAATTTATAGCTAAATTTTAATTTAGGATGAGGCTTAAACCCATGAGCAATTTGAACAGCCACAACTTAGATGGAACGCCGAGTTGGATGCGTTTCGCACCCTACGCAGCCTTGGGCATTTTAATATTTTCTCTCAATTCAGGCAGCGAACTAAATTATTTCTTGAGAGGCTACTTGGTCATTCTACAAGCTCAAGCCGGTATAGTTCTACTGTATTTTGCGATGTCTAAGTTTCGCAAAAACCCAAACAAATGAGTAAAAATTAGTAAAATTACTTACCTCGATTGTTCAAGGTCGTGCATTCAAAGTCGATGGCGGAAGTTAAAATAAAAAACTGGGGAAAGTAAAAATGGTAAAAGATAAAACCGTAGCAGTTCTGTTAGCTTTCTTTGTAGGAGGTTTCGGAATTCACAAATTTTATTTGGGCAATAACTTAGCAGGGGTATTATACTTGCTATTTTCTGGGACATTAATTCCGTTCGTGATCGCGTTTTTCGATTTTCTCGGGCTGCTGCTGATGTCGGAACAAGCTTTTCAGGTTCAGTACAATGGCGGCACGTTGCCATCTGGGTATGTCCTCAGAGCGGCAAAAGATGTAACGGGGGCGATCGGCGAATTGAAAAAACTTTACGATATGGGCGCAATTACCGCCGAAGAATATGAAGAAAAACGCCAAAAATTGCTGCGAGAATTGTAATTAAGAAGGAAGTTCGGCAACGGATTGTGTAACGGATGTAACGGATGTCAGGAAGAAGGAAGAAGAAAGCCCACTATTAAAAAAGTGGGAGTGAAATAAGTAAGTGTGAGATAACAGCTATTTAAGGATAAAATTAAAGTGTCTCAAGATTTATACTGGCTGCGTCAAACTCCAAACTGGGTGTGGTATTCTTTTATTCCCTACTTCGGCGGATTGGCGATCGCCTATGCAGGCCAAAAGTCAAATATTCGTAGTTGGATGGGATGGGGTGTTGGCATTACTTTAGCAGCACTAGCGGTATCTTCTTCAGCTAATTTGGGTACGATCGTGTGGATTGCTCAAATTGTCACTGCTTTTAGTTTGAAAAAGCGCTATCTGATCAAAACCGCACCCAGAGGTTTACTGGTTCCGGCGAGTGCGACGAATGCCGAAGAACTGGCAAACGTGCGCGGCAAAATAGATATTAACGAGTGTACCAAAGACGATATGGTCAGAATCTTGGGTTTGCCGATCGTCTACGCCAACGATATTGAATCTTTGCAAAACGAAGGCTACATTTTTACCTACGCCGAAGAGTTATCACAAATAGCCGGAGTTCCCGAAAGTCACGTCAGACGAATCGCCCCGATGATTTGCTTCAGCTACAATTATCAAAAAGAATCGCAGTTTACTTGGAAACGGTTAAATATTCTTTCGCCGGAAGAGTTAATCGCCAGCGGTTTAGATCGATATGTTGCGGAAAAAATAGTTAGAGAAAGGCAGAGAAAAGGCGCTTACAAATCAGTTGTCGAAGTCAAGCGACGGACGGGACTGCCTTTTGATTCCTATCGCCATATTTGTTAATTTGCAGTGGTTAGCACCAAACGCTTATGCCAACAAAATTAGAAGTTGACCGACAAAACTTGTATGATACATATTACCTGAGATGGAGGGAAACCACTGTGGAAAAGTTGCGGGTTCGCGAGTTTTAAAAGATTAACTGGGAAAATCTGATTGCAGAAATAGAAGACATGGGGCAAAGTGAACGCCGGAGTTGAGAGAGTAATCTGGTGGTAATTCTTCTGCACTTGCTTAAATGGCAATTTAAACTGGATCAAAGAAGCGTTAGCATTTCTAAAATCTAAAATATAAAATCTAAAATGGATTGATTTTCTGCCAGATGAGATGATTCAAGGGTAGTATGGCAAAAAACTTGATCGCCTCCTGGTAATTGACATTAAATGCACCTGCTGGCAAAAATCTCCCCCAGCAGGCGGGCTCAGCGAAATTATAAAAAAAGTATTTATCCTCTTGACATTTACGAAAAATAATGATATTTGAATATATTGTGAAACTCGTACTTTTCCCTAGCATCAACTCCAAACCAGGGTAAGTTTTCAAGAATCTGCCTTAAATATCAGTGGTAAGCTATCTGAATTATTATTGAAATGCAAAACGACACAATAGTAGCAGTACCGCTAACATCAAATTATGTCTGACTCTCCTCCATCCCAAATCTCCCCAGAAGCAGCACCGGAAAGTGCTGCTACCGAAAACCGCAGTGCCAAAACTAGGCAACTGTTGGGCATGAAAGGGGCCGCTAGCGGGGAAACTTCCATCTGGAAGATTCGCTTGCAATTGATGAAACCGATTACCTGGATTCCCCTAATTTGGGGCGTGGTGTGCGGGGCGGCGTCTTCTGGAAACTATGTTTGGAACCTAGAGAATTTCTTGATCGCAGCAGCTTGTATGTTGATGTCAGGGCCGTTGCTGACCGGGTACACTCAAACTTTGAACGATTTTTACGATCGCGACATCGACGCCATCAACGAGCCCTACCGTCCGATTCCCTCCGGTATTATCTCGATTCCCCAAGTAGTAACGCAAATTTTGGTATTATTAGCGGCTGGCATTGGGGTGGCTTATGCTCTAGACTTGTGGGCGGGTCATGAATTCCCAATAATGACGGTTTTGACTCTCGGCGGCGCGTTTCTAGCTTATATCTACTCTGCGCCCCCGCTGAAACTCAAGCAGAATGGCTGGTTGGGAAATTATGCCCTGGGTGCTAGCTACATTGCCCTGCCTTGGTGGGCTGGTCAAGCTTTGTTTGGTACACTAGATCCCACCATTATGATCTTGACCCTGTTTTATAGTTTGGCAGGGCTGGGGATTGCGATCGTCAATGATTTCAAAAGTGTGGAAGGCGATCGGCAATTAGGGTTAAAATCTTTGCCAGTGATGTTTGGCATTAGCACCGCAGCTTGGATTTGCGTGTTGATGATCGACATATTTCAAGCTGGGATTGCAGGCTACCTAATCAGCATCCACCAAAACCTTTACGCTGTCATTCTGCTACTGCTGATAATTCCCCAAATTACTTTTCAGGATATGTACTTTTTGCGTAATCCCCTGGAAAATGATGTTAAATATCAGGCAAGTGCTCAGCCTTTCCTGGTTTTGGGTATGCTGGTAGCAGCCTTGGCACTGGGTCATGCGAGTTAAGCAGAGTTTTGAGGTTTGAGTTAAAAAATTTTGAATACAAAAAATATAATTCACTTCTCAAAAAAATACCAAGCTCTGCAGCGTTAAGAAAAGTTTTGAATTTGGAGTTTTGAATTAAAAAGTTTTTAATTCAAAAAATCTAATTCAAGGCAGCGTGTTATTCAATAAAAAATGTCGAATTAAAAATTAAGAATTTAAGAATGCTAGCTTTTTAAATTTTTAATTTTTAATCGGACTTGATGAGGTTTGAAGGTCTGAACGTGGCAGAATTTTTCTCAAATATCAAAGATACATTGAGCAAAGTCACTAACGCAATAAGCGGTAATTCCGATCGAGAACCGCCGAAGCCTGCGAAGGGCAATAAGCTCAACTCGCCGAAATCGGAGGCGGAATTTTATAGAGGGACAACGGCGGAAAGATCGGAGTATGTGGTATCAGAAGAGGCTGCACCTCTAGAAGAGTCGGAATTAGAATCAGAATATTTAGAATCAGAATATTTAGAACCAGAATACGATAGATATCCAATAGTCAAGCGCGAGTGGGAAGGGTTGAAGCGCTTAATTGCTTGGTTGGAAATTGAACCTCAAGTTACCAGCTTGCAAACCAAGGGAAAAGAATTGTTGCGGCCGGGATCAAGTTTGCTGGGAACTAAATCACCCCAAAAATCGGATAGTAGCGAATTGCCTGAAAATAGCGAATCGCAGAACACCGAACTGCCGAGAAATACGGCACTACAGGAAAATAGCGCACCGCAGGAAAATACTAAAAAACGGATCTCCCGCCCGCCTAGATTTTGGATAAGTTTAGGTGTTGCCAGTATAGGCGGGGGCGCTTTAATCTACGGTTTATGGATTTTGTATACCTTAGACAAAGGTTTGCCGGATGTTAACGATTTGTCAGCGTTTAACCGCGACGGAACGCTGACAATTAAGGCGGCAGATAATACGATTTTGTTGCAGTCGGGGCCTGCAACTAGAGATAAACTGAAACTTAAAGAAATTCCTGAACAGTTGGTTCAAGCTTTTATTGCCATAGAAGACCGCCGTTTTTACAAACATCGCGGGGTGGATTATCAAGGTATTGTGCGATCGATTGTTTCTAATTTGGTAGCGAGAGATTTAGTGCAGGGCGGCAGTACAATTACGCAACAATTGGCTCGGGTGGTTTTCCTTAATCAGGAAAGAAGTATTAGGCGGAAAGTTCGGGAAGCTCTTTTAGCTCAGAAAATAGAGCGGGAGTTGAGTAAAGACCAAGTTTTAGAAAGATATTTAAATCTGGTTTATTTGGGTTCGGATGCCTACGGAGTGGCAGATGCAGCTTTGGTTTTCTTTAGCAAAACAGTCGATAAATTAACTTTGGCAGAGATGGCAACTTTGGCGGGTTTGCCGCCGGCACCGAGCGAATATTCGCCTTTAGTTAATCCGGATATGGCTAAGAAACGCCGCAATCTTGTGCTACAAGAAATGCAGGAAGCGAAGGTCATTACAGAGGTTCAGGCGAAGGAGGCAATGGCGGAACCTATAGCGGTTAAACCAAGTCCGCCGAAGCGATTTAATGTAGTGGCGCCTTATTTTGCTAGTTACATTCGGAAGGAATTGCCGCGCTATGTTTCTCAGGATGCTTTGGAAGCGGGCGGTTTGACTGTGGAGACGACGGTGGATTTGAAGTGGCAGAAAATAGCGGAAAAGGTGGTTAAAGATGCGATCGAAGTTGATGGCCGCCGTCAGGGTTTTGAACAGGCCGCTTTAGTTTCTATGGACACTAAGACTGGCGAAGTTAAGGCGCTGGTGGGTGGCGGAAATTTTAAGGAAAGTCAATTTAACCGTGCTACGCAGGCTTTGCGGCAGCCCGGATCGACGTTTAAAGGCTTGGTTTATGCCGCAGCGATGGCGGCTGGTTTTTCTCCCTATGACAGTTACGAAGACGAACCAATTATTATCGACGGCTATCAACCGAATAATTATGGCAAAAAATTTAGCGGTTGGCGATCGATCTCTGATGCTTTGACGAGCTCGGTGAATGTCGTAGCTGTGAAGGTGTTGATGGATGTGGGGTTTGAACCGGCGATAAAATTAGCCAACGATATGGGGATTAAGTCTAAATTGAGTCCGATTTATTCCCTGGCTTTGGGTTCTTCAGAGGTGAATTTGCTGGAGTTAACTAATGCTTACGGTACTTTAGCCGCCCAAGGGAATTTTATTGAAGCCCACGGAATTAAGCGGGTGATTAATCAGCGGGGAGATGTGATTTATCAGGCTAAATTTAAACCGAAGCGGGTTTTGGATAAGGATAGTGCTGCGATTACTACTTGGATGTTGGAGGGCGTTGTGCAAGACGGTACGGGGGGGCCTGCTGCTTTAAACGATCGCGCTGTAGCAGGCAAAACTGGTACTTCGGAAAACGTTCGGGATTTGTGGTTTATTGGTTACATTCCGCAGGTAGTGACTGGCGTTTGGTTGGGGAATGATGACAATTATCCCACCTGGGGAACTAGCGGTACGGCGGCCTATAATTGGCGCGATTTTATGAGTCAAGTTGTTAAGGGAATGCCGGTAGAGAAGTTTCCGAAGTTGCCGGAGTTAGAGGGCCGCAAAGGCAGTATTAAGGCGAAACCGGTGGAGCCTAAGAGGATTATTCGGGGGATGATTGTGAATGAGGATGGTGCGATCGTGCCTTACAATCCTAATCCTGAACCGAAGTATTACCCACCGCAAGAGCCGGCTTATCAAGAGCCTGCTTATGAAGAACCTGCTTATGAAGAACCTGCTTATCAAGAGCCTGCTTATGAAGAACCTGCTTATCAAGAACCGGGATATTAAACTATCGGTTTGGAGTAAGGACTTTACTGCTTTTTCAAATGCTTTAGCCTCACCATAAAAAAGCCGTCCATGTGATGTCTGTGCGGCCAAACTTTCACCCATCCTTCGGGTGATGGCTGTACGGGTAAATCAATTGTTGGCGGTTCTATTTGCCAGTGAGGATTGCTGTCTAAGAACGATCGAATAACTGTTTCATTTTCCAAGGGATGAATGGTGCAAGTTGCATAAACTAATACGCCGCCGGACTTGACAAATGTCGCTGCATTTGCTAGTAATTCCGATTGCAGTTGAGATTGTTGTTGAATGTTTTCGGGCGTGTGATGCCAGCGGGCGTCGGCGCGGCGGTGGAGGGTTCCCAGGCCAGAACAAGGTGCGTCTAGTAAAACTCTGTCTGCAAGGTTAACAAACTCTGGGAAATGGCGGCTGTCTCCGGTATGAATTTTAATGGATTTCATCTGGAGTCTGTCTGCATTTTCTTTAAGTTTTTTGAGTCTGCTGGCGGTTTTGTCGCAGGCATAAATAGTGCCTTCATCCTGCATTAATTCGGCGCTGTGGGTGGTTTTTCCCCCCGGTGCGGCGCAGGCGTCGATGATAGTTTCTCCTGGCTGGGGCCCTAGTAAATGGGTGACTAATTGAGCGCTGCTGTCTTGGATTGTCCACCAACCTTCGCTGTATCCGGGGAGGTTTTGAATTGCGCCGATGCTGCCATTTAGTCTTAATGCTTGTGGCAAGTGTGGGATTCTGCTAGTTGAGATGTTGTGGGATTTGAAGGCAGCTTCGATTTGGGCGATCGAGCTTTTTAAAGGATTGATTCTCAGGTCTATTGTGGGAGATTGGTTGAACCATTCACAGAGTTGTTCGGTTTCGGTTTCGCCTATTTGTTCTATCCACAATTTCACCAGCCATTCGGGGAAGCTGTGCAAAATTCCTAGGCGTTCAACGGTTGATTTATAATTAGTAACTGTTAATGGATTTAAGCCGTTATCTGTTAAACGGATGTATTGGCGCAACAAACCGTTGACAAAACTGCTGAGTCCTGAAAATCCGTTTTCTTTTGCTAGTTGAACGGTGGTGTTGACAGCGGCGGAGGGGGGAATCTGGTTGAGATATTCGAGTTGATATAACCCTAAATGTAGGATGGTACGGAGTTCGGGCGGTTGTTGGGAGGATTTCTTTGTTGCTAGTTTGTCGATGATGAAGTCGATCGATCGCATTCTCCTGACGCTACCGTAAACTAATTCTGTCACTAAACGCCGATCGAGGTCGTTGAGTTGAGAATTGCTGAAAGCGCGATCGAGTGCCGCATCTGCGAATGCACCGCGGCGGTGGACTTCGCGGAGTGCGAGAAAGGCTATTTGGCGGGGATTTTGCATGGAGAGTTGTTGATATGTCAAGTTATTATAGGTGATTCAAATACCCGACGCTTCAAACCGCGTCTACACAGACAAAACTCGCCTTCGCTGGTTGAAGAAATCTGGCGGTTTCAAGCGTCGGTGGTCTCTAAAAGTTTCAAATTTCCTCTGGATTTATGCCCATTTCTCGCAATTTTTCCGATAGGCGATCGGCTTTTTGCTGTGCTAACTCTTTATCTTGCCGTTCTTGTTCCATTTGTCGCTGTGCTGATTCCTGTTGTCTTGACAACTCCACATAAGACAAAAACTTCTGTCCATCAGGCCGATAAATTTCCAAGTCTCCCGATGCAGTTTGAAAACGGATCTGCAAACGCGGACTCACCCAACCCTCCATTGATTCAATATAGTTGAGTTGTCCGTCACTTCGCACCCAACCCATTAACTCATTATCCTCTGGATCGTAGACATAATATTCTTCGACTCCATAATTTTCATAGAACTTAAACAGCTTAAACATTGCTGTCATGCGGTTGCCGGGGGAGATGATTTCAAAGACAACTTGCGGCGCAATATTATCTTCAAGCCACTGTTGGTAGGAACCTCTGTAACCTTTCGGCCTGCCAAACACTACCATCGTATCAGGTGCTTGGCGAGTTTTGTTATCGCCTTCGACGGGATACCACAGCAAATCACCGGCTACAAAGACATTTTCGTTGTCTTTGTATAAGGCATCTATTCCGCCTTGAATGGTGACAATTAGTTCAAACTGTTTGGTATTGTCTGACATGGGTTTGGCGTCGCTGTCTGGGTAGATGATTTCTGCTGAGGTTTTAGTTGGAATTGTTGCGGTCATGGGGATGAGTCCTTTGCTAGTATCATCAATTTCTATTTTATACCTATTTTATAGGACTTACGCATGGGACCCAGCAACCGTTTTTTTTACGAAAATACTTCGTTCGTACTCGAAGATTCGGTAAAAAACCCGGTTTATTTGTGGGAGTGTGTAAATCCTGTTTTACTTATTCGGGTTTGGTTGAGACCAATGGTTCTAATAAATTGCGTTCTTCTATGGCAAGTTCTAGCAAAACTCGTCTGTCGCCCTTTGTGTCCTTATAGCGGACAGCCGCATTCAGCAGGCGGATAGGAATTAGGAATTGTTCGTAGTTGGTGGTTAGTTCTTGCCATAATTCTAACCAAGTGCGGGCGGCTTTGTCGCTTACCATTTCTGACATTAGCGCAGGAATGTTTCGCACAATTCCCTGTCCTAAGATTGAGAGATATTTGTGTTTTTCATAAACGGCTATCAGGCTGGTGATGCGAGTTTGAGATATCGCTAGATTGTGTGTGCTCGCGAATAGGTTGTTGATAATTAACTTGGCATCATCTGCCTCAGCTTCATCGCCTGGTTCGAGGCGTTGGAATGCGTCGTCTAAGGCGGCGATGCCTTCATCCCAGCGATTCAACCCGAGAATAGCAATGGCACGGTTGAAGAAGACAGATGAATGTTGAGAACCCAGTTCGATCACTTTGTCGCAAGATATTAAAGCTTCTTCATAGCGGCCGAGATTATCCAGCGTCCAGCCTCGGCTAAACCAAGCCCACTCATAATTGCTGTCAAGTTCGAGCGCCCGATCGTAAGATACTAAGGCTTCTTCATAGCGTTTGAGGTCGTCTAGTACATGACCTCGCTGAACCCAAGCCCACGGATCATTCTCGTCAAGTTCGAGCGCCCGATCGTAAGATTCTAAGGCTTCTTCATAGCGTTTGAGGTTGTTGAGTACATAGCTTCGCCACCTCCAAGCAGACTGATTATTGGCATCAAGTTCGAGCGCCCGATCGTAAGATACTAAGGCTTCTTCATAACGTTTGAGTGTGTCGAGTAAAAGACCTCGAAGAAACCAAGCCAACTGAAAATTGGCATCCAGTTCGAGCGCCCGATCGTAAGATTCTAAGGCTTCTTCATAGCGTTCGAGGTTGTTGAGTACATCCCCTCGGTTAACCCAAGCCCACGGATCATTCTCGTCAAGTTCGAGCGCCCAATCGTAAGATTCTAAGGCTTCTTCATAGCGTTCGAGGTTGTTGAGTACATCACCTCGCATACGCCAAGCCCACTGATAATTGGCATCTAGTTCGAGCGCCCAATCGTAAGATTCTAAAGCTTCTTCATAGCGTTTGAGGTTGTCGAGTACATCGCCTCTGCTAGCCCAATCCCACGGATCATCCTCGTCAAGTTCGAGCGCCCGATCAAAGGATTCTAAGGCTTCTTCATAGTGTTTGAGGTTGTTGAGTAGATAACCTCGCTTAGCCCAATGCCACGGATCATCCTCGTCAAGTTCGAGCGCCCTCTCGTAGGATACTAAGGCTTCATCATAGCGTTTAAGACTTTCGAGTACATCGCCTCGATTCGCCCAAGCCCTGGCATAATTCGAGTCAATTTCAATAGCTTTTTCTAAACATTCTAAAGCTTCATCGTAGCGTTCCAGGCTATTTAAACAGCGTCCCTTTTCTACCCAATCCCTTGCCTCGCCGCGACTTGCTACCAATTTTTCCGCATATGCTAAAGCCGAAACATAGTCTTTCTGTTCAATACAATTTCCAATTTCATCAACATAAGCCTTCAGACGCGGGTCTTCCTCATTTCTCTCAATAGCCTCAAGCGCCCGCGTATAATATTCTCGTTCCATCACAGCATCAGGTGGAATCGGTTTCAAACCTTGCCGATACATAAAATGACATTCTTTCTCCGCCAAATCAACATCCGCCATCCTCAATCCCAATCGCTGCTGCAATTCTTTCCGCGTATACCAAACCCGAATAAAATCCACAATTAATCGAATCGGTTGATTGCGCTGCTTTTTTACCTCCAGACAAAAACGCATCAATGGTTCCCGCAATTCATACCACGATTCCCGTCCAATTTCCTCAGTTTTAACATAACCCTTATCTCGCAAATCTTTAAGTTGGCTAGATACAGTTCGCTGCTCGATAAAACAGCGTTTAGCAATTTCTTTTACTGGTGCGGCACCACCTCTGTCGCACAAAAAGTCAACAATCTTTCGCTGCTGATTTGATAGATATTTCATCCGATCCTGATAGTATGGCGTGAGGCTATCCAGCATTTCCATGAACGGTTCTACCAATTTATCGAGCGATTCAGGAGTCATCAGAAAAGCCGAAAAAACAATATAGACGCGAGGACTGCCACCAGAAAGGTAATGCACAACTTTAATGCGATCGCGCCCTGTGGGACTTTGAATAAAAGATGCTAAATCACTATTCCCTTCTAAGTTAGCAATATGCTTTAATAAAGCTACAGCATCATCGAGCTTAAACTCATCTAATTCATGTAAATCAAAAAAATCATAAAAAGGATTATTAGAGAGCTTGACTGCATAAAACAAACTTTGTGATGTTGCCAAAATTGTCAAAAAAAAATTATTTTGAATATACGCCCTCAACTGCTTCTGCCCGAAATCCCCCAAGCCGCTAAACACGTCCTCTAAATTTTCGACAATCAACAACAGCACCCGCTTGCCAACAAAGTCTCTCAGCAATTCAGCGGCCTTAAATTCAGCTTGCTCCGGCGACAAATCATAAAGCTTTTCAACATCATCATGTAACTGAGCTTCATATTCTGGCTTATATTCTTTAGCAAGTGCCCGGAATATTCCCCGCAATAAATCCAAAAAAGACGCAATCCCCCATTCCTCTTCCTGCAGCCACGCAATTAGCAATTTATCCCGCAAATCTTCCATCTTAACAACGCGATGATAAATCAGGGAAACCAAGTGCGTTTTGCCAATGCCGCGCGGCCCAATTAGCAGTTGAAAATGCTTGTTATCTGTTAGCGCGCTCACCCGAATTAGCTCTACTAAACGTTCTGCCAGTGCGTGACGCTGTACTAAGATAGCTTCCAGGGTTTCTGGTGACATCAAGCTAGGAGTAAATCGAGAGATAAATGTATTTTTCATAATATCTATTTGGTTTAACTGGTTCCCCGGCTGTGCCTGGGAACCCATATCCAGAGGCTCCGCCTCGTCGGTTGCGGAGGAAAACAGGAGGCAGAGCCTCCGGATCAGCTTCCCCAGGCTGAGCCGGGAAGGAGAAAATGCTTGTTATACAAGGCTTTTAAAGCTTATACGTCTAATTTACCATAGGTTTAAAAAAAAATACGTCAATTTTGGTGTATATCTTTGTATATTTTGCAAAGCAGTGTTAGACTGCCTTTAACAAGCAAACAAGCGCCCCTAGGTGGTACTAGAGACGCTCTCAATTGCTTATCAGTTTTCGGGAGCCACTGGGTGCAACCAGTAGGACTCTCATGTTGTTTATGGTCTATATAGACCGAGGATTTCTCATGACTAATTATAACAGCGAACAGCTCAATCTGTTCACCCAGCCGATCGCAGTTTCGGTGGAAATGGGCTGCACAGTTGAACGTGCGGCCGAATATACCAAATGCTCAAAAAGCTCAATCTACGATCGGCTAAAGAAAAATAAACCGTATCTGCGGCAGGTTCCCACAGGTACGTGGCAAATTTACTCTACAGGCAAAAAAGATGGCTCAATTCTTGTGAATGTTGCCTTCATTTATTCTCCAAAAGATAAGAATTGGAGACTTGCTTGAACTCAAACCTCAAGGCTGCGTTAGTCCAAAGCTTAACGCAGCCTTCTGCCTCTTCGGTTGCTGAGGAAAACAGCAAGCAGAGCCTCCAAATCTACGTCCCCAGATTGAGCCGGGGAACAAGAAAAAATCTGAAAAATATTCCTTAAGACTTGTTACAATACACAAAACTTCATACTTTCCCCAACACTGGATGACCTTTTTCAACGCCTCCGAACCCCTAATCCGCTGCAAACAGGAACATCTCGACGTACAAGACCGCGAAGGCCTGTTGCAACTCCGCTGGCAAATTGGAAATATTACTCTTTTCTCAGGACTTTATACCCGCATCGACCAAACTTTTCTGCTTTGGGGTTTGGTGACAGGGGGGATTTTTTTTACGGCTCAGTTTTTCCCCATCAGTTGGAGCTTTCAGGCGATTCTGTGGTCAAGTTTGACTCTAATTGGTACTGCGGTAATGGCTGTTTTGACTTTGTTTTGGGTAAGAGTCGAGCGAGTTAGCTGGATTCTTTACTCTTGGGCAATTTTGATGATAACTGGTTTGGTTCTGACTGATTGCAGTATTTTTGCCGGTTGGGGAGGTTTGTTGCTGCATCTTTGTGATTTGTGGTTGGGGTTGAGCGCGATCGGCTATTTGTTGACGGGGTTCGGTTTGCGATCGCGCACTTTTCTCCTGATCGGACTAACTCATTTATTTAGCATTCCTCTATTAAGTTTTGTTGCACCTTGGCAATATCTAACCACAGGAATAATTATGGCTGGCTGTTTGTTGTTATTGTCCGAATTGCAGTGGGATATGCGATCGCCGATCGACAATACTTTGCTAAGCGCAGAACAGAAAGAATTCAACCGAATTCAACAGCAACTGCGACAGAGGGGCGCAATTGTATCCAAATAAATCACCAATGTAAAGAATTCTGTACAACAGCTAAAACTTGACATAAATCCAACACAATAGAAAGATACAGCATCAATAAAAAACAAACTTTAACCAGAACAGGACTTTTGCTGTTTGACCTGTGAATCGCCAACCTAAGGAGAACGGTGTCCGGGAGGCGACTGGCGCACAAATGCTGTACTTGCGACGAGAAAAGTTAATTCGGGTTGACAGTAGTTGTTGAAATCAAAAGGTGGTGCAGGGTTTTTACCGTTTCCCCTGCTTTGCAGTCTTCTCGGAGAGGCTAAACCCTCTACCAGAACAGCCTGAGGAGATTGGCACAAAATTCGACAGTTGGTCAGGCGGATTTTTGAGTCAGCGTGTTTAATAAAATTGGGAAAATGCTCGGTTAGAGCTTTGCAGGACTTACGATTAAACAAGTCCTGCTTTATGATGGGAAATTAAAATTATGTTTTACTCTGGCGTGCGTTGTCGCAATATTTCCCTTACTTCCATTAAAATCTGTCCCAACATATTTTTGCCGCTGCCATCTTTGCCGCAACCCCAATAGTAATCACTAGGAGAATTTTCGACTATTTCCTCATCACCAGTAGCGAGTAAAATTTCTCTAATTTCGGGATGAGTTTCAAATTTGCGGAGTACGGCTTTTCTCATGATATCATCTTTGACTTCTTCCCAATCTTTGCGGAGGGGACGAGAGCGATCGCGCCCCATTTTTGCTGCATCCTTCGACGTTTTTGCTTGGCGAATTTGGTCGCAGTGAGCCGTTTTGGGAAACTTTTGTGCTTGAAAATAATGTTCGGTAGTTGCCCAATATTCTCCGTCTAACTCAAATCCATGACTGGAAAAATTAGAAAAACAGCCGTATTCGCTGCCAGTAGTGTAGAAGTAGATAGGCATAAAGTCTGCGATTTTAATTTCGTTAAGAATGTTGGTTTATCGTCAGTTTTACCTCTCTGGATTATCGACTATCTTCAACCGCAAATCAATAGTTTCAAGATGGGAACCGATGTAAGACAGCAGGGCATAGATAAATACGATCACCCCTACCATTTCCAAAATTTCCTCAACAGAAGCCATCAAACCGTAGATCAAGTTTCGCTGACCTACCGCATCTGCATAATAGCCACAAACTATTTCCATGCCAAGTGCTCCACCGACATATATACTGCCTGCCAGTAAAAATAAATCCCTTGTTTTCCGGGGTAGGTGCCGGAGAAACTTGAGATAAGCCAGCCCAGTAACCACAACAAAAATCGTCCCCGGAATTACCCAAATGAAGTAAAAAAGTCCCCCTAAATCTAGTGCCTTTCGCAAGTCGTTAATAATTAATATTTCGTGCAAACTCAAAATTTCATCTAACGAAAAAAATACAAAGATGAACCCCAGCGCTTTCCAGTGTCCAAAATAGCGATCGCCCTGCTTCTTCTTAGCACTAGCAATAATACCTAGCAAAATCGCGCAAAACAGCAAAGTAAATGACGAGTACCAGGAAGGATAATTTATTTCTCTGTCTAAGTTAAACAAACTAATCCAGCGTTGTTGATAGTTAAAACCGTAGCGGAGAACTTGTACGATGCAACCAGCAACAGCAAAGAAGAGCACCCAAATGCTGAGAGAGAAAGCAACTCTCTTCGGCGAAACAGAAATCAGGAATTTCATCAAGTTTTTGATAAACTAGAACAAGGAAAATCAAACTATAAAGTAAAAAGTAAAAAATGGCAATAGCGGCGCAATCCGCCACCTCGGATTTTTATCTACAAAAAATAACCAATCACTGACAATGCACGTTCAAATTGAAACTTTCACTGTCCGCAAGCGGTTTGCCCTTACCATCAGCCGCGGTACAACAGCCCAAAGTACCAATTTATGGGTAAAATTAGCACACGAAGGAATCGAAGGCTGGGGAGAAGCTTCGCCGTTTTCCACAGGTTCTCGGCCCCAAACTACCGAAATTCTGCTAGCCGCATTGCAGGAGGTTGCACCGCTGCTAGAAAAGTTTACTCCGTTCGATCGGCAAAAAATCGAACAAGTATTAACAGAGGTCAACTTACCCTCAGCCGCCCGCGCCGGCATCGACATGGCAATGCACGACTGGCTGGGCAAAAAAGCAGGCTTGCCGCTGTGGAAAATGTGGGGATTAGATCGATCGCGCATCGTCCCCACCTCCGTCACAATCGGCATTAATTCGCCCTCTGGTGCAAGAGAAAGAGTGCGCGATTGGTTTGGCAAAGATCCAGCAGGTATCAAATACCGCGCCGTTAAGGTTAAATTAGGAAATCCCGCAGGAATAGAAGCCGACCAAGCTATGTTAATAGCAGTGCTGGATGAAGCACCAGCTAACCTTAAAATTAGTGTTGATGCTAACGGCGGTTGGAGTTTAAAAGATGCTGCCGAGATGTGTCACTGGCTAGAAAAATATAATATAAATTATGTCGAACAGCCGCTTTCACCCCTCGCAGATAGGGAGGAATTCTCAGAACTGTACCGTCAATCGCCCCTGCCAATTTTTGCTGATGAAAGTTGCTTTAATACTTCCGATATACCCAAGTTAGCGCACTGCGTCCACGGCATCAATATCAAAATGATGAAGTCAGGGGGATTGACCGAAGCAATGCGGATGATTCATACAGCAAAAGCCTGCAATTTGCAAGTAATGTTCGGCTGCTATTCAGATAGCGCGATCGCAAATACAGCAGCAGCCCAACTTTCCCCCCTAGCTGACTATTTGGATTTGGACAGTCACTTAAATTTATTAGACGATCCTTTCACCGGTGCGATCGTCGAAAATGGGTGTTTGCTGCCAAACGGGCGATCGGGATTGGGAGTGCGGCGAATTGAAATTGGAGAATAGAAGTAAGTATGTCGGCGCAAATAAACTTTACCATGTAACAGAATATCAAGCTATCATAAACTTTGTGATTGCTTTCCTTCGGCTCGCGAAAACTAAAGTTTCACTCACTGCGTCCAGGCCTGATGTATTTTCAAGCTTTATCTACTTACAGTGAACCAATGACTAAAAACTATCCCATCAAAAATGGCAAAGTTGCTATCTTACTGCATGAGGGAATTATTGGCCCTTCCGGCAAAACAGGCTTAGCATTTTTGCGCTACAGCGAAGCACAAATTGTAGCAGTAATAGACCGCCAATGTGCAGGACAATCTTTACCTGAATTAACGGGTATTCCTCAACAAGTACCGATAGTTGCTTCCGTTGCAGAAGCACTGCAATTTGCGCCGGATATTCTGCTAATTGGTATCGCTCCTTCCGGCGGTATTTTGCCTGCGGAATGGCTGCCAGAAATTAATCAAGCGGTAGCAGCAGGTTTGTCAATTGTCAACGGTTTGCACGCAAAACTTGCACCTTTGATAACAGTTCCCTTAACCGAAAATCAATGGATTTGGGACGTGCGTCAGGAACCGAAATCTGTCGGTGCGATCGCCTCTGCCGCCGCCGCTAAATTAAGCTGCCGCCGCGTGTTAACTGTCGGCACAGATATGAGCGTTGGCAAAATGTCAACCAGTCTGGAACTTAATCGCACTTGCTTGCAGCGGGGTTTGCGTTCCAAATTTTTGGCAACCGGACAAACAGGTTTAATGATCGGAAATGAAGGCATTCCTTTGGATGCCGTGCGAGTTGATTTCGCGGCTGGTGCTGTCGAACAAATGGTGATTAAATTGGGTTCTGAATGCGATATTCTGCACGTAGAAGGGCAAGGTTCGTTATTGCATCCGGGTTCGACGGCGACTCTGCCACTGTTGCGGGGTTCGCAGCCAACTCACTTAATTTTAGCCCACAGAGCCGGACAAACTAGCATTCGCAATCACCCGCACGTATCGATTCCCAATTTATCGAAAGTGGTCGAATTGTACGAAATGGTTGCTGCTGCTGCGGGTGCTTTTGCAGGGGGAAAAGTGAGCGCGATTGCCCTCAACACTCATCACTTAAATCAGGAATATGCGCTGTTAGCAATAGCTGAAGTTCAAGCAGAAACGGGATTGCCTTGTACCGATGCGGTAAGGTTTGGCGCGGAGGTGTTGTTGGAGGCGATTGACAGTTGATATGCTACAATAAATTACAACTAATAAATAACTAAATAAAACTATGAAACAAAGCATTCAAGCAAAAACACTGACTCTGCTAGATGTCGAAACAAAATTTAATTTTCAACTTTGTGAAGACGAGCAATTCTTCCGGGAGTGGATTGACGATTTACCGGAAATTAGCGATGACAAAAAGCGAGCGCTCGACAACGTAAAAGCAGGTTATATCAACAGTGTCAAGTACGCGATGCTGGAAGATACCGTAAAAATGGTGCTACTGGCTCCCTTGCTATTTTTAGCAGATTTCTACTTGACTCCCTTTCACATAGAGGCAGAAAAATCAGTAGAACTGACTATTGAAGATGAAGATACAATTGTCAAGGGTAGCATCGATGCCCTGCTATTGCTGAAATCTTTTTGGGTAGTTGCGATCGAAGCAAAACGCTCTCAATATTCGGTTGAAGCTGGGCTTCCTCACTTACTATTTTATATGCTGAATGACCCCAGCCCCGAACCTGTAACATTTGGGCTTCTGACGAATGGTAGCAGCTTTCGATTTATCAAAATGACCAAACGAGACACACCGCAGTATGCCGTCTCTAAACTTTTCGATATTGCGAATCCCGGAAATGAACTTTACGAGGTTTTTCGCATTTTGAAGCGGCTAGCTGGTATAATTTCTAGTGATTGAAGTTATACTTAAATGCACCCTCTGGAACTCGACCCGGAAAATAAGAATAAATTTACTAAGTAGGTAAGCGGGATTAAACCGATCTATGTAACAATATGTCAACAGGGCTAACTTAGCCACGCTTAGGGCATTTGGATACTTTACAATCCTTAACATAATTGTGTTTTACAGCGCCTACCTACTTAGGTATTGATAACAAGAGTTAATTATAATGAATGATTTAGTTTATTTAACTGCTAATCAATTAGCAAAAGCAATCCGCGTTCGTCAAGTCTCTTCAACAGAAGTAATAGAAGCTTATTTGAGTCAGATTGCTCAATACAACCCAGCACTAAATGCGATTGTGACTCTGGATGCGGAAAATGCGATCGCGCAGTCGAAAGTGGCAGATCGAGCATTAGCTCAAGGAGAAAATTGGGGGCCCTTACATGGAGTACCCGTAACTATCAAAGACACCCTCGAAACCAAAGGATTAGGCACAACCAGCAGTTATCAACCCTTAGCTAATTATGTCCCAAAGCAAGATGCTACCGTCGTCGCTCGACTGCGTGCTGCAGGAGCAATTATTTTGGGCAAGACGAATACACCACAACTAGCTGGTAACTTTCAGACCAACAGTCCTCTGTTTGGTAGAACAAACAACCCCTGGAACCATGAATATACGCCAGGCGGCAGCACAGGAGGTGGAGCGAGTGCTATAGCTGCGGGGTTATCCCCTCTTGAACTTGGTAGTGATATTGGTGGGTCAATCCGCGTTCCCTCTCACTTCTGTGGCATTTTCGGCTTGAAACCAAGCCAGAATCGCGTCTCAACATTTGGACATATTCCAGAATTACCAGGAACACCTAAAACTATCCACCACTTACAAACAATAGGACCTCTTGCCCGCTCTGTAGAAGACTTGCGATTGTGCCTGTCACTGATTCAAGATCCAGACCCCCGCCAGCCAGAAGTAATACCGATATCCAAACAAGTTAACCCAGCAACCACGCTACAATCGTACCGCTACGCTTGGACAGAAGGTTTTGGTGAGATTCCAGCCACAGCTCAAACCAAAGCTGCTCTAGAGAAATTAGCATCATCCCTGACAGATATAGGATGCTGTGTAGAGCAACACAACGAGCCGCCAAATTTTGATAGCAATGCGGTACGTGATACTTACTTCAATATTTATAATTTTGAATTGGGTTTATCCCAGCCACACCTGACGCAGATTCAACGGCAACAACGATATGTCAACGCCCTCATTGAGCGCGATATTCTGATTGCTAATATCGAAAGTTTCTTATCTAATTGGGATGTTTGGCTGTGTCCAGTGGTGCCAGTGCCTGCTTTCACCCACCGTCAGCCAGGAGAACCCATTGAGGTGGATGGTCGCGAGTTCTCTTATTGGACAACAATAGGTGCTTACGTAACAATTTTCAATTTAACTGGCAACCCTGCCGTAGTGCTGCCCTTTACCCAGTCAAAAGAAGGACTACCCATCGGCGTGCAAGTGGTGGGACGGCGTGGAAGCGATCTGAAACTGCTAGAGATTGCGGAAAAGTTAACTCAAGTAACTGGTTTTTTTCAACGCCCGCCTGGGTATTAGAAATGTCATTTGTCATTGGTGTCGGGCATCTGACTGCGGGAGCAATGACCAAGAGCCATCGGCGTTGTCCCAGCCCATAAAGATTACTCTGTACCCTACGGTATAGCTTGAAAAAAGCCTGAGGGTAGTTAAGTAGGTAAGCGGGATTAAACCGAGCTATGTAACAATATGTCAACAGGGCTAACTTAGCCACGCTTAGGGCATTTGGATACTTTACAATCCTTAACATAATTGTGTTTTACAGCGCCTACCTACTTAAAGCTAATTTTATGGAATCATAATGAATGAAAGTTGTTTTTCGTTGCCGTCTGAATGCGCCATCCGCCCAGCATCAGCTCAAGACATCAAATCAATTAGAATATTAGTGTGGAGCGCCCGACTCGATCCAACTCAGTTGCGCTGGGAGCAATTCTGGGTCATCGAATGCGAGGGAAAATTGGCAGCTTGCGGGCAGTTGCGGAACTTTGCGGGCGCGCAAGAATTGGGCAGTTTGGTGGTGGCGAAAGATTGGCGCGATCGAGGTTTGGGAAGCTACCTCACAAAATATTTAATTCAACAAGCTACAGAACCGCTATATTTAGAATGTTTGGGAAAGCGACTCGCATCATTTTATACTCGCTTTGGGTTCGTAGAAGTTTCCGTACAAGAATTGCCGCAGTCGCTTAAATTTAAGTTTGGTTTGTCTCAATTAGCTAAAACTTTATTCAGAATTCCTGTAACAATTATGCAGTATCAAGCAGGTTGTCTATAATTATGACTTTTATGAATTTAATATTCTGAATTTATGAATGGATTTTAAGTTCGACCTGTTCAATAATTGAATAACAGGGTGCGATCGAGCTGCATAGATCAAAAACTCCTACGGCCTCCTGATATCTGCGTCAATCTCGATCGCCTATTTTCTATGCCTAAATAGGTAGGTACAAATCAACATCGCATGGGGAGGGCGGGTGAGAGGCGAAGTTTACTTGCTTATATCATAGATCCGCTTACGGGCTCCTTATGGCGCACAGGGTGTCAGAAACCGGGTTTTTAGGGGTTTGGTGCGTAAGTCACCGACTAGATATGTATGGATATTCCGGATTGGGCGATCGAGACGGCGTAAGTTCATAGTTCACTGTTCGCGGTAGTCCAGTTGGCTAAATTGGCACAGCTACAAGCCTGTTCGGTAGGTCAAAACCGTTGCAAAATCGTTGTTGGCAGGTTGGCGAGTGTCATGTGCCAGTACCAGACTCGGAAAGTGGACTGGCGATCGCACCAAAGATATTCGACTCCTGGCAAATTAGTAAATGTAAAGCAAGTGAGTCACAACCCAATCAAAAAATTCAACCCAAAAGTCAAACTCCAAAATCACAGATATTCACAGCAGCAGTAATGCGGAATCAGACAATCTCTAATGTAGCTAACCACATCTACCCTTAAGGTAAATCCCACCAACTACTCAACCATGAAATCCTTAATTCAATACCTCGGAATTACTGGATTTATACTCCCCGCAACCGCTTCTCAAATCCCCTCAACATTTCAAAAATTCTTCGCCTTTTATCCTGATAAAACAACGGAAGGCAAGAACAATGAAATATCAAGGCCATCAATCAATCTTAACCGAGGAAATGCAGCCTCTCAAATAGCATAAACAGACAATTACACATCCACATATTTTAACACAACAGGAGTAAATATCATGTTCAACGTAGTAAAAGCTTTCGGCTCGATTTTCTCTACCCAAGGATACAGCGGCGCTAACAATATGCTCATCAAAAATTACGTCAACACCAATTTTAACTATTTCAACGAAGAAGCAGTGGTTGATGAATCGATTTACCCGAATCAAACAGGTCGCGTCCGCTTCCAAGGTAGCTGGTGGCCCGCACGTTGCGATCGCCAAATCACCCTAACACCGGGAGACACGGTTTATGTCATCGGCGTTGACAACATCACTCTGTTAGTTTCCCTCGCTCCCGCAGACTAAATCAGAGCATGAACCACCCGGAAATGCAACCTTTCAAATAGCATCAATAGGCGACTCAAATTCGATATATATTAACACAAAAGGAGTCAAGAAAATGTTTAACGTAATAAAAGCTTTCGGTTCTATTTTTTCTCCTCACACCTACAGCACAGAAAAGAATATGTTAATCGACAACTACATCAACACCAATTTTAACTATTTCAACGAAGAAGCAGTCGTCGATGAATCGATTTACCCGAATCAAACAGGTCGCGTCCGCTTCCAAGGTAGCTGGTGGCCCGCACGGTGCGATCGCCAAATCACTCTCACACCGGGAGACACGGTTTATGTCATCGGCGTTGACAACATCACTCTGTTAGTTTCCCTCGCTCCTGCAGACTAAACTAGAAAGTAATCTCAACTTTTTCACTGTCAGAACCCCGACTTATTCAATAAGTCGGGGTTCTGACTATTCTGTTTTTTAGTGGCAATTTGGCGATCGCTTCCACTCAACACCTGACGCAAGACAGCAATATCTGCCTCTGTTTATTTGCAAGTAGAAATATGGCCGATCGCGCTACAATAAAATGGCATTTTTGAGAGCTTGTTTGTTGGGGCGATCGCCGAGTTGAGATTCGCTAGTTTCTCGGGTGACTGCTGCTTTTTCTGATGCCTTAGCCGGCGGTAGTGGTTCGAGCAGTTTGGCTTGAGCTTCCTGAATTGAAGGGTAATTTTCAGCCCAGGATGAAATCGCTTCTGAAAGGACATCGCTCTCATCGGATAAGGGTTCAATTAGCTGCGCTAGTTCGGTTAATTGTTCGACCCCGAAGAGCGATCGCTGCTGAGTTAATAGTTCGATAAACGAGTCGATATTTTGTTCGGGGAGTGACATCGATTCCCGTTGGATTTTGTTAATGGTTTGGCGAACAAATTCGAGAGACAAATCTAATAATTGCGCGATCGTCTCTAAATTTATCCCCAGCCCTATCGTGCGACGAATGGCTTCTAACTTCGCCTGCCGCTCACCTTCCTGCTTACCTTGTTCGTAAGGATTCAGGTCTAAAAACTTGCGGCTCCAACGCTTGTCTGGCAAGGGTTGTAGGGCAAAATAAGGGTTTTTGCCTTTCGTGGTTGATTGTCAATAAAGGACGAAAAACTGTCATTTTTTGTCTTTTATTGAGAATAGAGATTTATTTAGCATCAAGCTCCAGATCTAAAGTCTTTGCCCAGCAAGGAGTTCAGTGACCTGAATCCTTACCCTTGTTCCAGTCCTTCTTCTAAGCCTTCTTGCTTGACTTCCTGGTAAAATCGAGTTTGTCTGAGTTCGCTTAAATTCAACATGGCGGCAATTTCCTCGCGGCTTTTCTGGGGGAGTTTGTAGACGATAATTGTTTCGATGAGGTTAATTAAATCGCGTAGAACGGTTGGATCGGACAACTGTTGTCGGGCCATTGCGATCGACTGCCGCGCTTGTTCTGCTGCTGTCTCTGCTGGCTCAATTACCAGTTTAACAACTTTCACTCCCAGCGATCAATCTGCGGCTTCTGGCAATTCATCAAGGTAAATCCGTTGCACGCGCTGACTGGTTAAGAGTTCCTGAAATTGCAGCATATGTTCGTGTTCGATGCGGCGATTGGGATAGATGACAACCACGCGCCAAGGATTGAGGGGTTTGTATTGTCGCAGGTAGAGAAAGAGTTCGCCGAAGATGCGGTAGTACAAGTCGGCATCCGGTTGAAACTGAACTTCAGCCAAGTAAAATGGTTTTTCAGGTTCTTCGGTATTGGGGAGAAATAACCCGTCGATGCGGAATGCGAGTTGTTTGATTTCACGGGAGGTGAATTCATAGGCGGCGGCTTCGTCTGGAGGGCGATCGATTAGTTCAAAGAAGAAGCTGGGAAATTCTTGAAACAGGCTGTAGAAAATGGTGTCTGTTTTCATGAGTTGTCGATGCGAATCGAAGATGGGTACTATACCATGCCAAGAGAGGAACAACTATGACACAAGAACCGATTTTTTGGGAAATCGATTTTTAGGCTGGGCAACATTTTATGCTATTGTCAAACTTGGTTTTTACAGGAAATTTCGTATAAAATGGTCGATAACAAAGATACTATAGAAGTGCCTTTACGACCTCTTGTTTGGATGGGAGACTCTCGCAAAAATATCCGCGAGTTTCCTGAAGAGGTACAAAAAGCGGTAGGTTATGCGCTACAACTGGTGCAAGCTGGGGAAACACCGGGTGCATCTCACTTTTGCAAATATATGAAAAAGGGCTAAAATGAAAAAGCTAGTAAAACTGTGAAAAAAGATGAGGTAAAAAAATGACACCCGAAGACCAACAACGCCTAAAAGCACACTTAAAAGGGGTAGCAGAAATTCTTTACCGAAATACACACTCAACCGAACTTTCAAATTTTGAAAGTATCGAAAATTCTCTACGTCAAAAAATGTTAAAAGAAGTTGGACCCGAACTAGGTAGGTTTTTTTTTCAAAAGTATCAGGAATTAAAACCGGAAGACAGCGAACCGTAAAATCATTAGTCGGGTTGCTGAATATTACAGACAATCAGGCGAAATATTTCGGGCTAAAACCTTATAGTCAACTCAGTCCAATGATGGAAAAGTGCGCTCTGATAATCAGCGCCAACGAGTCTTATCAAAAAGGAGAAAAAGATTTAGAAACATTCACGGGAATCCCAGTTTCTCATAGTACCTTACAGAGATTAGTTCACAGCCAAGAATTTGAATTGCCTACATCACTCACAAGGAGTCCAAGAAATTACCTTAGATGGAGGTAAAGTCAGACTACGCAACGAAAACAAGGGTGAGCCCTGTTATTGGAAAGATTATAAAGCCGTGTGTTTAGATAATGTTTATTGCGGAGCATTCTTTCAAAATAATCAAGATTTAATTGATTGGAGTAATAGCCAAAAATTGCTACATCCTATATATTGTATAGGGGATGGTCATCCCGGAATTTGGAACTTGTTTCAAGAAATTGGAGTGACCCAACGAAGACAAGAAATCTTAGATTGGTATCATCTGAAAGAAAATTTGTACAAAGCCGGGGGTTCATTGAAACGATTAAAACAAGCCGAAAGTCTGTTATGGTCGGGTCAAGTTAATGAAGTTATCAATTTATTTAAAGAGTTGAAAAGAAAAGGATTTAAAACCTTTTGCAATTATTTAGAGTTCCATCGCAACCGCATAGTTAACTACCGATTCTATAAAGAAGAATCTTTAAGTTCTATCGGTTCTGGAACAGTAGAATCAACGATTAAACGGATTGGACTAAGGGTGAAATTATCGGGAGCGCAGTGGAATATCGAGAGTGTTTCCTAATTCCTTTCTCTTCGCTGTGCTTATCTCAATGGTCAACTTTCTACTTGATGTATCTGCAAAAGTGAGATGCACCCGAAACACCTTTGTCAGCCAAGCCCTTTAAAGGGGTGGAAAGCGGTGTGTATGAAATCGTCAAACGTTACGATACCGATACTTACAGGGCTGTTTATGCTGTCAAGATTGGTGACAAAATCTATGTGTTGCACGCTTTTCAAAAGAAATCCAAGCAAGGGATTAAAACCCCACAGGCTGATGTTGACTTAATTAAAAAACGCTATCAAGACGCACTAGCGAGAGAGGAACAATTATGACAGAAGAAACCATTTTTGAAGAAAGCAGCGGTAATGTATTTGCTGACCTTGGATTGGCAGATGCTGACGAACTTTTTGCGCGGGGTAAAATTGGAATTCAGGTACTTCGTCTGTTGAAACAGCGCAACTTGGAACAGCGTGAAATGAGCGAGTTACTGGGCATCCCACAACCAGAAGTCTCTCATTTAATGAACGGAGAGTTTCAACGGTTCAGTGAGGGAAAATTACTGCTTTTCCTCAAGCGACTCGATACGGAAATTACCTTACATCTTCGCCCTCGTAATGGGGGAAATCAATCTGCTGAAACTGTGATATTGCTATAGGGGTTGATGAAAGCGGATGGTAATGTCGTTCCTGATTGTATCCGCACCTTCGTAAATGCGATCGCTCGATAGTTTGAGTAGCGATCGTCGAAAGAGAAAAACGCAAACAGGAAAAAGCAGAGTAGGGCAATTCCCTATAAATCCTGTCTTATCTGATTTCGGCAGGGTTTATTTCAATAAACCCTGCCTTGAGTATGCTTAAATAAGTTGAGACACTCGCTAACCATATTTAAACCAGTGAATTTTCAATCAGTCATTGCCACCTTAAACAAATTCTGGAGCGATCGAGGATGCCTGATCGCCCAATCCTACGACACAGAAAAAGGTGCAGGAACCATGAATCCCCACACCTTTCTCAGAGCAATCGGCCCCGAACCTTGGTCAGTCGCCTACATCGAACCCTGTCGCCGCCCCACCGACGGACGCTACGGCGAAAATCCCAACCGCTTCCAACATTACTATCAATATCAAGTTTTAATTAAACCCTCTCCTCCCAACATCCAAGACATCTATTTAGACTCCCTCAGAGCATTAGGAATTAGCCCAGAAGACCACGACATTCGCTTCGTAGAAGACAACTGGGAATCGCCCACCCTAGGAGCTTGGGGCGTCGGCTGGGAAGTCTGGCTCGACGGTATGGAAATCACCCAATTTACCTACTTTCAACAGTGCGGTAGCATTGACTGTCGCCCCGTCTCCATTGAAATTACCTACGGACTAGAACGCCTCGCAATGTATCTCCAAGAAGTCGATGCGATGACGAAAATTCAGTGGAAAGATGGCATCACTTACGGCGACGTTCACCTGCAAGGAGAAATAGAACAGTGTACTTATAACTTTGAAGCTTCTAATCCAGAATTGCTGTTTACTCTATTTGGATTGTACGAGCAAGAAGCCGAACAATTGACAAAAAAAGGATTGGTTTTGCCTAGTCTTGATTATGTGTTAAAATGTTCTCACACTTTCAATTTGCTCGATGCTAGAGGTGTGATTTCGGTAACGGAAAGAACTCGGTATATCACCAAAATTCGCAACTTGGCGCGGCGAGTTGCTCAGCTTTATTTGGAACAGCGCGAAAAGCTGGGCTTTCCTTTAGAAAAAGCTGTAAAAGTTTGAGTTTGAGTTGGATTGTGGGGCGGGCATCTTGCCTGCCTTAATAATGGGCAAGATGCCCGTTCCACAAAGAGTGAGTTGGATTGGGGAGTGGGCATCTTGCCTGCCTTAAGAACGGGCAAGATGCCCGTTCCACAAAGAGTGAGTTGGATTGGGGAGTGGGCATCTTGCCTGCCTTAAGAACGGGCAAGAT
>NZ_JAUBQH010000003.1:0-60239 GCF_036701145.1 Microcoleus sp. Pol17C6 | reverse complement strand
GCCCGTTCCACGAAAGCCATATTTTTAATTAATTAAATGCCTAATTATTCGGAAAATAATACAGAAACAAATCCTCAACTGCGAATAGACGGTGTAAGCTTGAAAACACCGATCGCCTCAAGTCATTTGTTGGAAAATATATCATTTCAGGTACAGAAGGGATCTCGCGTGGCAATTGTTGGCCCTTCAGGTGCCGGCAAAACAACGCTGTTGCGGTTGCTCAACCGGCTCAGCAGTCCCACCAGCGGCTCGATTTATCTGGAAAATACAGAATATCGCCAAATACCTGCGATCGAACTCCGCAAACACATCACCCTCATCCTGCAAGAATCCAAGCTTTTGGGAATGTCCGTGCGAGAAGCATTGGCTTATCCTTTGAAGCTACGGGGCGTGACTGCATCAAACATTGCTGAGAGAATTAGCGGGGCGATCGAACAACTGCACATACCCCAAGAATGGCTCGATCGCAGCGAATTCCAGCTTTCCACAGGCCAAAAACAGCTCGTGGCGATCGCCCGCGGCATCATCCTGCAACCAAAAATCTTGCTTTTAGACGAGCCAACATCCGCCCTAGACGCAGGAAAAGCCGCCCACCTTTTGCAAGTATTGACACAGCTAACAAACGGCCAAACCACAATTGTAATGGTAAACCACCAATTAGAATTAGCCGAGCAATTTAGCACGCAAATTCTGCATTTACAGCGCGGAAAGCTCATCGAAGATTTGCCCTCTCATCAAATAAATTGGGTGCAACTGCGGGAAAATTTAATCCAAGCAGAAGCAGAAGCTCAACAAGAATGGTGAACAAACTAAAAAACTTTTTCTGCTCCTAGATACGCGGTGGAAATCCCAGAACGTTCTTCTAAATTCGCTTGGTTTAACCTGTGGTTGCGTAATTAATTTGGATGTTTTAACCGCAGAGGGCGCAGAGGGCGCAGAGAAAGAGAAGAGGGAAAGAGAGAAGTTTACAAATTGTTGAGGATTGCTAGAGAGACAGTCAGATATTAGCTTTGGGACTGTTGTTTAATGTTGGCTTTTGTGCTTTTAGGCTAAATCCCTAGTGCGGAATTAAACCCATTTTTTGATAAAGTGGCCGGACTAAGTTTTTTAAAGCTGGCAACTGTTTGGTAAAAATTATCGAGCCTAAAATACAAAGTATACCTCCAATGATGACTGTATAGGGAGCGCCGATATAATTTGCCAATCCGCCCGCAACTAAATTCCCAAACGGTGTCACTCCAAAAAATGCCATCGTGTATATGCTCATCACTCTTCCGCGTTTGTCGTCTTCCACAATTGTTTGCAACAATGTGTTTCCTCCTGCAAATTGGATAATGAAACCAAACCCCACAAACAACATCATGATTAATGACAGCCACAAGACGCGGGACAAACCAAAACCTATCAGTCCGAATCCCATAATAGCCGGTGAAATCGCAATCAATTTGCCGAGGCCAACTATACTTTTGCGAGAAATCAAATAAATCGCCCCCGCAAATGCTCCGACTCCCGAAGATGCCATCAAAAAGCCGAGGGTTTGTGCGTCGCCTTGCAGAATTTTGGTGGCAAAAATCGGGACTAAAACTGTGTGCGACATTCCGGCAAAAGTGACTAATGCTAATAGCAGTAAAATTGCTCGAATCGGAGGAAACCCGAAGGCATAAACGAATCCTTCTTTTAATCTTTGTAAGGGTTTGGTATTAGTTGCTGCAATTTTACGGGCTTTGATCTGCATCGCTAATAAGCCTGCAATTACAGCGATGTAGCTGAGTCCATCAATGAGAAAGCAATAACTTGGCCCGACTGTAGCTATTAGCAAACCTGCAATTGCTGGGCCGATTAGTCGGGCTCCGTTGAACATGGAAGCGTTGAGGGCGATCGCATTTGCTAAATCTTCTTTCTTTTCCACGAGTTCGGGTACAAAAGCTTGCCGTGCCGGCGCGTCAAAGGCGTTAATTGCACCTTGAAAGAAACTCAGTACCACAATCTGCCAAATGTTCACGACTCCTGTTAGCGCTAAAAATGCTAGCGCTAAGGATTGAACCATCGCTAATATTTGAGTGGCAATTATGACTCGGTGGCGGTTCCAGCGATCGATTAAAACTCCTGCAAAAGGCAGTAAAATTAATGTGGGGATTTGACTTGTAAATCCCACCACCCCGAGCATCCAAGGTGAATCGCTCAAATTATAGACAAGCCACACAGTAGCGACTTGCGTCATCCAACTACCAATCAGCGAGATGCCTTGTCCTGCAAAAAACAGGCGATAATTTCTCGATCGCAGCGCTGGAGGAAGTTTTATTGTTTTGATTTTTGCTAGTAGATTCATGCGAGAGTACGGCTAGAGCAATCCTATTTGATTGGTAAACATTTTGTAGGGGTAGCGCCCCTGGGCCTACCCCTAATTAGCCAAGGGCAACCATCGAGGGGCTGCCCCTAGACTCATTATTACGAATCATTGAGAATTGCGATATGAGCCGAAGGTTCTATTTTACAACTCCCGAAAACCCGGATTTGAGTATTGTTAAATTTTTGCCAGCAGCAAAACGATCGCCACATTTAAATTTTTCTGTCGCGATCGCTTGACTAACGAGAAATTCCTTCTCCGAATCCTTCCCTCAATTAATGCTCAACAGCCAAGTACCGAGGTAACGCAGCAAGGGAACGTCGCCGGGGGTGCGGATGCGGACGTTGAAATGGTACATTCCGCCGGGAGATGGGTTTCTAACGTTGGAGAGTACAACCTCAACATTGTTGCCGGCAGCAATTGGTTCTTTGGGATAAATTTCTATGAATCGATTTTCTTTGTCCCAGATTACTTCTTGCAATTCTATTGTTTTGTCTTTGACGCGCACTTTAATGTCTTTTTGGTCAAATTCGCCTTTGTAGTAGTCTGGATAGGATATGTTCAGTTGGGCGATCGCCAAACTTACTTTTTTGGAAGGAATTCGCAGCCGATATCTATCGCCACTCATCCCGGCTGTACCGTAATCCAAGCGATAGCTTAATTGGTTGGCGCGCTCGGGGCCGCCGAAAATCGTGAATCCTGGCATGGACTGGGCTAAACTGATGGCGGGTAATCCAGCCACCAAGCAACCTGTAACCGCTAGTGCTGAAAATAATCGTCGCATAACAACTCCTCTAATTAAACTTTTGGTGAACCTTAAATATTGCTCGCCCGAAATTTGCGATCGTGCCTACAATAATATCGAATGTCTCAGCAATTTGATGAGGGCGAGCGACCGGCGGCTGAGGTCACTTTTTTTTGCGTAATTTTTGCGTAATACTGATAACAGACATTCAAACTACAGAATTAGGCGACATAAAATTATATCATAATCGGTGGCAAACTTAACAGTTTAGCGAATTTGAATGTATAAGATAAGTTAAAGATACGGGTCGAATTTGGGCGATCGGCTTTAGTATCAACGAGAGAAGTGTAGGGCAACGGCTGTTTCAATGTAAAGCAAGGCATCGGGCGATTAAAAATCGCACTTCAAGAAACCTGCGGAGGCAGGTTTTGTGTGTGTAGGCGCGGTTTCAACCGTCCTAGGAAGGCTTAAATAAGGAGAGTTCATGAAATTAGCGATCGCAAAAGAAATAGCAGCAGGGGAACGCCGGGTGGCTTTAGTACCCGACGCTGTAGCCCGATTAGTCAAACAGGGCGTCGAAGTTTGGGTTGAGGCCGGTGCCGGCGCACAATCCTTTTTCTCGGATATTGCTTACGAAGAAGCGGGAGCTCAGGTTGTCGCCGATACTGCTAGGCTGTGGGGCGAAGCCGATGTCGTCGTGAAAATCGGGGCCTTGCAAGAATCAGAAGTTCATCAACTCCGGGAAGGAGGCGTTTTCATCGGATTTTTGAATCCTCTGGGAGATCCAGCTTTAGTGCAGCGTTTAGCCGATCGCAAAGTAACGGCATTCAGCATGGAAATGATCCCGCGCACCAGCCGCGCTCAAAGCATGGATGCACTGTCATCTCAGGGTAACGTCGCCGGTTACAAAGCGGTACTGATCGCAGCCGCAGCTTTGCCAAAGTATTTTCCGATGCTGACAACGGCGGCGGGTACGATTCGCCCCGCGAAAGTATTGGTAATGGGTGTGGGCGTTGCTGGCTTGCAGGCGATCGCCACGGCGCGCCGTTTGGGTGCGGTAGTCGAAGCTTTCGACATCCGCCCAGAAACAAAAGAACAAGTGCAAAGTTTGGGCGCTAAATTCCTTGATGTCGAACTCAAGGAAGAAACCGTCGCCGCCGGAGGTTACGCTAAAGAATTATCAGAAGCCGCCAAAGAATACACCCGCCAAGTGCTCACCCAACACGTCAGCGCTTCCGATGCAGTGATTACAACCGCTCAAGTTCCCGGCAGAAAAGCACCTATTTTAGTTACTAGAGAAATGGTTTCTCAAATGAAGCCCGGATCGGTAATTGTTGACCTCGCGGCGGAACAAGGCGGCAATTGCGAATGTTCTGAAGCGGGGAAAGATGTTGAATGGAACGGCGTTAATGTCATCGGCCCGATTAATGTCCCCTCCTCAATGCCTGTCCACGCTAGCGAAACTTACTCGAAGAATATCTCCTCTTTACTTCAGTTGATGGTGAAAGATAAGGAACTCAATTTGAATTTTGAAGACGATATCATTGCTGGTGCTTGCGTCGCCCGCGACGGTGAAATTAGCAACCAGCGAGTTCGCGATGCTTTGGCAGCTCAGGCTTCAGCCGTCAGTTAGATTCTGTCGTTATGAGGCAAAGTCCGGCAAGGGTTGAAACCCCTGCCTCAAAGCTTAAGTCCTCTTAAGAGGACTGAAAAACTGGTTAAATATCTCCAGAAAAGGCTTTTTTTGTTTGGTGACTAGGGCCAGATCCCCCCTAGCCCCCTTAAGAAGAGGGGGGAACAAGAAGTATTCAAAGTCCCCCTTCTTAAGGGGGATTTAGGGGGATCGAGACTCGGCAACAAACGAGAGAGATAAAGGACTTTAGCGTTAATTTCACACCAATTACCAATTACCAATTACCAAGTGTTATGGCAGAAGGATTGATTGCAGGTTTAGTGGTGTTTACTCTAGCGTCGTTTGTGGGATTTGAAGTAATTAATAAAGTCCCACCGACGCTGCACACACCTTTGATGTCGGGATCGAATGCAATTTCAGGAATTGCGGTTTTAGGTGCAATTCTGATTTCAGGCCAAGGCAATGTGACTGTTACTTCGATTTTGGGGACGATCGCGATCGCCCTGGCCACAATTAACGTTGTCGGCGGTTTCTTAGTAACCGATCGAATGCTGCAAATGTTCAAGAAAAAAGAGGTTAAAGCGTGAGCGATTTTCTGCCCAGTGGCATTCAACTAGGTTATTTAGTTGCCGCATCTTTGTTTATTATCGGTTTGAAACAGTTGGGATCGCCCGCAACCGCGCGTCAAGGGAATGTGTTAGCTGCGATCGGGATGTTAATTGCGATCGTCGGTACGTTGCTGGAAAAGCAAGTAGTCAGCTACGAATTGATTGCTGTCGGAATTATCGTCGGTTCCATTTTGGGAACAATTATGGCGAATACCGTGGCGATGACGGATATGCCGCAGATGGTGGGTTTGCTTAACGGTTTCGGGGGCGCGGCTTCTGCACTCGTTGCTGTGGGCGAATTCTGGCGCTATCTCAGCATCCCGGAATCGCCGACGCCTGACGCGACAATCACGATCCTTTTGGGCGTGTTGATTGGCGGGATTACTTTCACTGGTAGCCTTGTGGCATTTGCGAAGCTGCAAGAATTGCTACCGGGTGCGCCGATGACGTTTCCGCTGCAACAGCCGTTTAATGCCATGCTGGCGATCGCACTTTTAGCCGGCAGCGGTTATATGCTGTTTAACCCGGAGAATGTGCCGGTATTCCTGGCTTTGGTGGCGATTTCCAATATTCTGGGAATCATGTTTGTGCTCCCGATTGGCGGTGGCGATATGCCCGTGGTGGTGTCGCTGCTTAACTCTTATTCGGGGATTGCGGCAAGTGTGGCTGGGTTCATTTTGATGAACAATATGCTGATTATCGCTGGTGCATTGGTGGGCGCGTCGGGGATTATTTTGACGCAAATCATGTGCAAGGCGATGAATCGATCGTTAGGTAGTGTGCTGTTTAGCGCCTTTGGTAGCGGTGGCGGAAGTGCTGCGGGTGCTGCTGGGGCTGCTGGTGCTACTGACAAAACTGTTCGCAGCATCAATCTCGAAGAAAGTGCGATGATGTTGGGTTATGCGCGATCGGTTGTGATTATTCCGGGTTACGGAATGGCTGTAGCGCAAGCACAGCACGCCGTGCGCGAGTTGGCCGACGGTTTGGAAAAAATGGGTGTTGACGTGAAATACGCGATTCACCCGGTGGCGGGGCGGATGCCGGGGCACATGAATGTGCTGTTGGCGGAAGCAAACGTGCCTTATCCGCAGTTGTACGATATGGACGATATCAATCCGCAGTTTGACGAGACGGATGTGGCGTTGGTAATCGGGGCTAATGATGTGGTGAATCCGGCGGCGCGTCACGATACGGCGAGCCCGATTTATGGGATGCCGATTTTGGAGGTTGATAAGGCTAAGCATACGATCGTGATTAAGCGCGGGATGAGTGCTGGTTTTTCTGGTGTAGACAATGAGTTGTTCTACAAGGATAAGACGATGATGTTGTTTGGTAGCGCTAAGGATGTGGTTGCGAAGTTGGTTTCTGAGGTGAAGCAGTTGTAGGATTTTGCAACCGCAGATTAAGGCGGATTAACGCGGATTAACGCAGATGATTAAACCCGGTTTCTCGAAGAAACCGGGTTTTTGTTTGGATTTAGTTTTGATATTAATATTCTTCAGTCGGCGGAGGCTGACTTCGTTTGTATAGTCGCGATTTCAATCGCCCACTATCAACCGATTCTTTACTTCAGAAGGATCTGCTGTCTCAAAAAATAGTTCCAGCGCCTCGATCAGATTACGTCGCGCTGCTTCTATATTGTCACCTTGGCTGGCAATATCAAGTTCTGGGCAAAGGGATATATATCCGTCGCCTTCTCGTTCCATAATTGCTGTAAACTGTTGTGTTGACTTCATAATTTGAAGTGGCGGACTGCCAAGCTCAAACAATTATAGTTTTACTTGAGATTATATCATATCTTTTGCTGTTCGGTGGAGACGGGCGATCGCCCTATACAATGCTAGCTTGGTTTAAATAGTCACGGGCGATCGGTGCTAGTCAAATATACCTGCGATCGGAGATTTTTTAAATATAAGGAAATCCTAAAGAATTAATATAACTGCAAAAATTGTACTAACCTTAGAGCTAACGTCAATTAAATTAAAAAATTTTCAACTATGTCAGATCAACCTTTTAATATCCGCCAACTAAATGACCTAGATTATGACGAAGCAGAACCACTCCTGGAAGATTATCAGGAAACGCTAATCGAGCTATTTGTCAATTCTCCCGAAGGAGAAGAATACTGTAAAACTTATCCAGACGTTGGATTTTGGATCTCGCAGTTCATTTATTACGGTTTCGGCTATGAAGGTTTTACGCTGCCTCGCATGAAAGTGGAAGATGTGGCAACTGTAGTCGAAGAGTTGTTTCCCAGGAAAGTGAGTTTGCTTTCGCCGGAAGAAGGTGAAAATGCTATCCCGGAATTATTGGCGTTCTGGCAATTTTTGAAGCGAGAATTTAAACTGCGAAATGCCACTTCAATTATCAAATACCTGCGGGATATCGAGCCGGAATTTAAGGAGATTATGGAAGATTCCTCTAAATTTGGATTTGCCAAATCCTTTGTAACGCTCGGTCATCAAGCAGGGTTTGATATGAGTACGGGGGAAGGTCTAACACAATTTCAGGAGATATATAATGCTAGCATTGCTCCTATAATTGCAGCTAAAAACTCCGATACATCGGGATTTTCCAGCAACCCGATAAGTGGTAGTGCTGTCAATGGATCTAAAGCAAGTAAAGAAAAACAAAAAAAAGCAAAAAATACGGCGGCTGAATCGAGAAAACGCAACCGCACTAAGAAAAAATGAGGTTTAGCAAGTATCTATCCTCACTTCACTCTTCTTCTGATTCTTCTCAGCATCTTGTTAGCTTCTTCCCTCCCGCGAAACTTCCAAACTAATAAATAACACATTAAACAAAACCCGAAGATTCCTAACACGATCGCACTTTCTTCCGGTGAGTTGGTAGTTGGAGCGAACTTCCCACTCTTCGGACTTGCTTGGATGTTGTTAGTTCGCTCGACCGTTCGATCGCCCTCTTGCAAGTTAAAATTGTGTTGTTCAATCGCATTACTATTTTTAAATTTTCGATCTATTTTTTGAAATGACTTCGCCTGTTCGCAGCTTGTTAAGGATAATCCCATAAGGATAAAAATTAGGAAATAACAGGGCGATTTCACGATTTTTACTTCCATTTATGGAGAAAGCGACTAAATGAATATAAGACTGACTCGTGGGAAGGCAGAAACCGGGTTTTTTGCGAAAATACTTCGTATACAGCCACAAATTCCCTGAAAAACCCGGTTTCTTTGGTCTGAGTGCGCGGTCAGAAACCGGGTTTTTTGCGAAATACTTCGTACACAGCGACCGATTATCTAAAAAACGCGGTTTCTTTGGTCTGAGTGCGTAATTCCTGCGAATAATTTCTACAATAGCGGTGTATGATTTTCTCGATCGCACATTAATACGATCGTACCATTTTTTTCAAGTCGCAGCTACGGGTAAGGAATCAGTATTGCCGAGATATGGTAACAAAACGGGCGATCGCGCTGATTCAAGCGCTATAATCTAGCTGATAGATTGCATTCAAATTCTGTTGGTTAATTGCAGATATTTGTCAGGATACGGCACTGCCGTATCCCTACCCGAATTGTTTGTAGGGACAGGGCACTGGGGTGTACTCTAACCTGGATGTTATTCCATCTTAATTAGATATCAAACAATGACACTCAAAGAATTAGAAAAAAAACTACTTGCTTTAACTCCTAGTGAAAAAAAAATCAGGCAATACAGCTATTAGCTCAAAGTTTAAGCAATACTTGGCAAGGAATAGAAAATAACTCAGGGCGTGTGCGGTGGCGATGCTAGAATCGCCAAAACTAGCATACCTATTTGGTCGTTAGTAAATTATCGCCATCTGGGTGCAACAGATGTGCGAATTTTGCAAGATTTTCCTCATTTGAGTGCAGCAGATTTGGCAAATGCTTGGGCTTATGCTGAGGCACACCCAGAGGAAATTGAAGCAGCGATCGCGAGAAATGAGGAAGCCTAAAACATGGCGGAATTTTGCTATAATCTAACTAATATCAAATCCGATCGATCACACTTATGACTATACAAGAATTAGAAACTCAAGTTTTAACCTTAAATGCGGTTGATAAAGCTAAACTAATCAGCATCCTAACTCAAACTTTAACCAACGGTTCTCTAGGCATTAAAAAAACTCCTGGTGTGTGCGGAGGCGATGCTTGTATCGGCAATACTCGCATACCAGTTTGGTCACTGGTGTGCGATCGACGTTTAGGTGCTTCCGATGGTATTATCCTAGAATCATTTCCCGATCTAACCGCCGCTGACTTGGTAAATGCGTGGGCTTATGCTGATGCTTACCCAGAGGAAATTGAACAGGCAATTAGAGAAAACGATGAAGTTATGGAAGAAAGCGAGGTTTATTAAAAGTTGGCACGTTGTTACACAGATGAAAACTTCCCGCTAGCAGTGGTAGAATTACTGCGGGCTTTGGGTCACGATGTATTAACAGCAAGGGAAGCAGGGAATGCAAATCTTCAAATTTCAGACGAAGATGTGTTAGCTTTTGCTGCGAGCAATTCCCGAACAGTTTTAACGCGAAATCGCCGTCATTTCATGCGATTACACATTCAAAACTCTGACCATAGTGGTATTGTTGTTTGCACGGAAGACCCAAATTTTGAAAGGCTGGCGACGCGAATTAATGAGGCTATTTCTGCGATCGATACTTTGAACGGTAAATTGATTCGAGTTAATCGTCCTTCGACATGAAAAAAAGCCGATCGCCCTTCCCGACCCAACAACCTTATAATTAAATCCCCCATTGCTCCCAATATTAGGTAAAATTATTGGCGTGTCTGAGGATAAACTATATGCGCTGGGTTCGATATATTGCGATCGCGATCGTCAATGGTTTCGGTGTCGTCATCGGTATTATTTGGGTTGCAGTCCCCACAACAGTGGCTCAACCTTCCCTAAACTACCAACTCGCACTCTCTGCGCGACAGCCAGACGGCGAAACTCCGCAATCCCTCCCCGAACTCTACAAATTGCGCGATCGGCTGAAAGTACAATTAGATAACCTTGCCAAAACTCCCGACAGCGCCCCGTTTCCTGCTGAACTTTGGAAATCAGCAATCCACCGTCAGCAATCTCAAACTCTGACGCAGCAACTCAAAAACGTTCAAAGTCAGATTCAAATTGAAGAAAGAGCCAAATATAATTGGGACGATGCTGCTAAATTAGCCGCCCAAGCAGTCTTAATTGGACGCACTTCTAATCCTTCTTCTGCTACTTGGGAAGAGTCCCAGCGGCTGTGGCAGTTGGCTATCAATACGCTGCGACTCATTCCTCACGATTCTTTTTTGGCCGATGGGGCGATCGACAAAACCATCGAATACCAAGGAAACCTCAGTGTCGCTACCTATGAAATGCAAGTTGCACGTTCTGTTGAGAAAGTTAGAGCCGAGGAAGAAGAGATAAGAGAGCGAGCCCGCAAAGAGCAAGAGAAAAAAGAATTTGCTCGTCGAGAAATAGAGAGAAAAGAGCAAGAGAAAAAAGACCGGGCTAGAAAAGAACTAGAAAGGCAAGAATTCCAAAGGCAAGAATTAGCCCGTAAAGAACTTGAAAGGCAAGAATTAGCCCGTAAAGAACTTGAAAGGCAAGAGTTTGAAAAGCAAGAATTAGCCCGTAAAGAACTTGAAAGGCAAGAGTTTGAAAAGCAAGAATTAGCCCGTAAAGAACTTGAAAGGCAAGAAGCAGCCAGAAAAGAACTGGAAAGACAAGAACTTGAAAAGCAAGAGTTAGCCCGACAAGAACTTGAAAGGCAAGAACTTGAAAGGCAAGAGTTAGCCAGACAAGAACTTGAAAGGCAAGAGTTAGCCAGACAAGAATTAGCCAGACAAGAACTTGAAAGACAAGAGTTAGAGAGAAATCAGCAAGCAACTTCTCAACCAACTCCTGAATCAACTGCAACGCCAACTCCCGCCCCAGTTACGCCGGCTGCGTCACCGCCGAACTTTTTCTTTGCGGGAGATACCAACAGAGATGGCCAAATTAACGAGCAGGACGAAGCCGGAAAAGAACAATGGTCTTTGTCCAAGGGCGCGCTCATTTTATTTAACGATCGCAATAACGATCGCGGCAAGATACCGACTTGGAAACAAACCAAAGTTAGCGCTCCCCGCCGTGCAGCAATGCTTTCTCAAGTTAACTTAACACTGTCGGAAAACTTCAAAACCTCTCAGTTATTTATCACTGCTGACAGCATTGCTAGCCCTCACATCAGCGTTTTTCAGAAGACGGGCGACGGCTGGCAACCTGTAGATATATCCGGTGCTAAACCTCTAGTTTTCAGCACGAATATTGTTTTAGGTGTCGAAGCCAAACAATTTGCAGATCGCAATTGGAACGGCACTGTAAATCTCAAAGCAACTGCCCAAAATAACGGTCAAGAAATTGCCTCCACCACAATCCAAATGGGCGTTAGTCCTTGGATGATAGCGCCCAATACAGCACCAGTAACCGAAGTTCAGGTCAGCGACAGAGGCGCGGTAAACAGCGAATTTATCTCGCAACTAAAACAAGCAGTAGAACCCACGGGCGCTAAAGTAAAAATTCTCCAGGGCGATCGCACTTGGATGCAAGATACCCAGAAAAACGGCTACGTTCAATTGCCAGAAAAATCGGATCTACGCCTGTTTAATGTAGCCCTAAAAAGCAATACCGAACCAGAGAAAAACCCGCCTGTTAAATCAACTCAAGACCGGGATTTGAAAGTATTTAAAATTGGCAATCCTCGTTCTCTAGACCCTGTAAGTCAGTGGTCTGACGGATACGGCAATTTGCAGGTGACACCGCCGATTCCCGGACACCCAATGGGTCGAGTTTATTACGGGAATTCGGGAAATGCTAGTTTTAATCCAGAGGTACTTGATTTTATTCAAGCTCAGAGAATTCAAGGGCCGCCAGTGGATATTGATACTTCTTGGCTTTTGACTCGCCAAGTCGATGAAATTATCAATTTTATTCCCACTCAAACTCCCGGACAATATGTAATGGCGATCGCCAGTCCCGAAGCCGGAGTTAAGCTGTTGGAAGAATTGGAGGGAAGAGGTTACGGGGATGTGACGATTAATCGTGGTTTGAGCACTCAAACAACTGTCAGCGCCGCCTTGCAAAACCGTGCTTTAATTCAACACAATCTCTATTTGCAAAATCAGAAACTGAATCCGATTATAGAGAAGTTGAAAAGAGAATTTTTACTCCGAGACGACCAAATTATTCAAGTTCCGGTGATGTTTGGCTACAGCGGTTATGCTTGGTGGCCTAATATGGTCAATTCGGTGCCAGTTAACGGCAAATTGTTAGTTTCAAATCCGCGCGGGCCAATAATTGAGGGTGTAGATTACACTCAGGAAAGATTGCGGCAACTGCTGCTTCCTGCTGGCGTCAGCGTTAGTTTTCTGGATGACAGGTATTATCAAGGATTGAAAGGAAACGTGCAGTCGGCGACGAATACTGTGAGGAAGCCAGAAGACCGGCCTTTTTGGCAGTCTTTGCCTAATACTGGAGCCCAGTAGTAATTTGCGATCGCAATTTGTACTCAATATTTACAGAAAATTGGTAAATTGCGATCGCCCCAGCAGATAGATTTCTCGATAGACACGGACGGCAATTTGTCAAGAGCATTGCCGTAGTTGTTCAGTGCAGGCGATCGCACCAGTAACGTAAAATGTCTAAAAGCGGTCTTTGTAAAATAAATTTAGCCCCATGAGCGACGAACAGGAAAAAAAACAAATTTTGACTCAGCAACCGGAAACAATTTCCACTGCCAGTGATGAGTTCGATCGCAGTGAAATTGCCAGTGGCGATTCAACTTCCGCACCCCTAGAAACTCCCGCAGAAATTGTTGCGCCCAAAGATATTTCAGCGCCAATCGACGAGGCCGAAACAATTCCAATTGCCACCGATAGCGCGCCGGCAACAACTCAACTTGCAAGTTATCCGCCTCCAACAATTCCTACTGCCAACCCCGAACCAAAACCAGCTCGATCCTGGCAAATTTTAGCAGTTTTTCTCAGCGGAATGTTAGTCGGTTCCGTCCTTAGTCTCGGCAGTTTGATAGCGTGGAGAATGTATCAGGAAAGAGCGAACCTGCAAATCAAACTACCCGCTGACGTACCCCTCCCCGAAAGCCCTCCGCCTGTCGCAACAGCGCCCGCCAGCCGCCGGCCCGGACTTCCCCCAGCACCTGGAACTCGACTGCCCGCCACAATCTATCCGTCGCCCCGTCCCACTCAAATACCCTCTGTGTCTGGCGTTCCCCAACTTGCTTCGCCGTCACCCTCGGCGTCGCCGTTGCCTTCTCCAACTCCAACTCCAACTCCCCCTGCGGTTGAAACCCCTGTAACCGAGCGAGTTTACTTTCAAGCCGGTGCTACGGGAACTACTCTGAGCAATAGTTTGCGAGCCAACATATCCAGGCGCTACTTACTGGAGTGCAATAGCGGCCAAAGCATGACAATAAATGTTCAAGAAGGTCAAGTTAGCGCCGCAATTATTGCTCCTAACGGTGAAAATTTAGGTACTGCTGATAGCACAGGTCAGTGGCAAGGTCAACTAGCCAGTAGCGGCGATTATACTATTGAAATTTCAGGCGATCGCCAAGCAAACTACCAAGTTAAAATTGAAGTCAAATAGCAACTATAATTGTATCAGGGGGTATTTACAAAATACATAAAGTCCCCCTGTAGCTAATTACAAATTACAAATTACTTATTACCAATGATCGCACAAGTATCTGAAAACATCTACGAAGAAAAAACTCAAGAAATTGCCAAAGAAATATTGCGGGCAACTCAAGAGAAAAAGCGCTCTTTTTTCGGTCAACTGCAAGACCAAATGCGCTGGGACGACAAACTCATGGATTGGGCGATGGCTAGCCCCGGACTGCGGGTGCAGTTGTTTCGATTTATTGACTGTTTGCCGGCCCTCCGCAGCAGGCCGGAAATTGCCCGCCACTTGCAAGAATACCTGACCGCCCAAGAGGTAGAATTGCCCGAAGCATTGAAAAAATTGCTCAACTTTGCTACCCCTGATTCGGTTCCGGGTCAATTGGCGGCGACGACGGTTGCGCCTGCTGTGGAAACTTTGGCGCACAAGTATATTTCTGGGGAAAATATCAAGCAGGTAATTAAAACCTTAGAGCGACTTCGCAAAGATAAAATGGGTTTTACAGTTGACCTTTTGGGGGAAGCTGTTATCACTGAAGCTGAGGCGCAAATTTATCTTAACCGCTATTTGGAATTGATGGAGGAACTCGCGAATGCAGCGAAGAATTGGCCGCAAGTAGATGCAATTGACAAAGCTGACGGCGAAACTCTGCCACGAGTGCAAGTATCCGTAAAGTTAACGGCTTTTTATTCTCAGTTTGACCCGTTGGATGCTAAAGGTAGCGAGGAGAAAGTAAGCGAGAGAATTCGCCTGTTACTGCGCCGCGCGAAGGAGTTGGGAGCGGCTGTTCATTTTGACATGGAACAGTATGCTTACAAAAGTTTAACTCTGACAATTCTCAAAGACTTATTGTTAGAGGAAGAGTTTCGCAGTCGCACGGATATTGGAATTACATTGCAAGCATATTTGCGCGACAGTGCCCAAGATTTGCGAAACCTGATTTCCTGGGCAAAAAAACGCGGAAATCCGGTAACAGTGCGGCTGGTAAAAGGCGCTTACTGGGATCAGGAAACTATCAAAGCGATGCAGAAAGATTGGCCGCAGCCGGTCTACAATGACAAAGTTACTACAGATGCAAATTTCGAGCAGATGACGCAGTTGCTGCTAGAAAATCACGAATATTTGTATGCAGCTATTGGCAGTCATAATGTGCGATCGCAAGCGAGGGCGATCGCCATTGCCGAAACTCTCAATATACCGCGCCGCCGCTTTGAAATGCAAGTGCTGTACGGCATGGGCGACAAATTGGCTAAGCTTTTGGTCGATCGGGGTTATCGCGTTCGAGTCTACTGCCCCTACGGTGATTTGCTGCCGGGAATGGCTTATTTGATCCGCCGTTTGCTGGAAAATACCGCCAACAGTTCTTTCATCCGGCAAAGTTCCGAAGAAATGCCGATCGAACAATTGTTAGCCGCGCCCGTTGCTAACGGAAATGACCAGCTAGTTTACAGCAAAGTATTTCCCAACGTTGCCGATACCGACTACGCCAATACCAAATTGCGGCAACAAGCAGAAACAGCCATCAAATCAGTGCGGGCTAACTTAGGTAAAACCTATTTACCGCTAATTAATGGCGAGTACCAAAATACTGAAGCAACAGTTAACTCTCTCAACCCTTCCAATCCCACAGAAGTAGTTGGCAAAATCGGATTGCTTTCCGAAGAACAGGCCAAACAAGCCCTGGAAGCAGCAAAAGCAGCCTCCACCAGTTGGCGGAAAACCCCCGTTCGCCAGCGCGCCGGCGTCCTCCGCAAAGCCGCTGAGTTGATGGAACAGCGGCGGCACGAACTGTCAGCTTGGATGGTGTTTGAAGTCGGCAAACCCGTCAGAGAATGCGATGCCGAAGTTTCCGAAGCTATAGATTTTTGCCGCTACTACGCAGACGAAATGGAACGGTTAGAACAAGGGAAAAATTACGACATTCCCGGAGAAACTAACCGCTACACCTATCAGCCGCGCGGCATTTCTTTAATCATTTCGCCTTGGAATTTCCCTCTCGCAATTCCCGTTGGCATGACAGTTGCCTCCCTGGTGGCAGGTAATTGTACTTTGCTCAAACCTGCGGAAGTTTCATCAGTAATTGCAGCAAAAATCACAGAAATTTTGCTAGAAGCTGGCATTCCCAAAGGCGTATTTCAATACGTGCCTTGCAAAGGTTCAACCGTCGGCGCTTACATGGTGAAACATCCCGACGTTCACATGATTACTTTCACCGGTTCTCAGGAAGTGGGCTGTCAGATTTATGCCGATGCTGCGATTTTACAGCCGGGACAAAAACACCTGAAACGAGTAATTGCGGAAATGGGCGGCAAGAATGCAATTATTGTCGATGAAAGTGCGGATTTAGACCAAGCAGTTGCAGGCGTAGTTTATTCGGCATTTGGCTACAGCGGCCAAAAATGTTCCGCTTGTTCGCGAGTAATTGTGGTCGAATCAGTGTACGATAATTTTGTGGCAAGATTGGTAGAAGCGACGCGATCGCTCAATGTCGGCCCTGCAGAAAATCCCGGCACTCAAGTGGGCCCTGTGATCGATGCAAATGCCCAGTCGCGCATCCGCGAATACATCGAAAAAGGTCGCGCCGAAGCTAAAATAGCTTTAGAAATGCCGGCACCGGAAACCGGTTATTTTGTTGGCCCAGTCATTGTTACGGAAGTATCCCCGACAGCAACTATCGCCCAAGAAGAAATTTTCGGCCCAGTTTTGTCGGTGATGCGGGCAAAGAATTTCAGCGAAGCGATTGCGATTGCTAACGGTACAAATTTTGCTTTAACCGGCGGATTGTATTCTCGCACGCCTTCGCATATCGATCGAGCAGCATCGGATTTTGAAGTTGGAAACCTGTACATCAATCGCGGAATTACCGGCGCTGTGGTATCGCGGCAACCTTTCGGAGGATTCAAACTTTCGGGGGTTGGTTCTAAAGCGGGTGGCCCGGATTATTTGCTGCAATTCCTCGAACCCCGCACCATAACCGAAAATATTCAGAGGCAAGGTTTTGCGCCGATTGAAGGAGTAGATGATTAATCTTAAATTCGTTTGATTAAGATTTGATACCCGACTTCTTAAAGAAGTCGGGTATATGCTATCTTGGTTCAAAGAAGTCGGGGCTGGGCTATTCTGTTGTTATAATTGAATTTATTTAAAATGGAATATACAAAAAATGGTGCTAGGCTAAATTATCACCATCCTTCACTTGGCAAGTGGATGAGAGTTTTAATGATAGTTATATTAGTCCTGGGTATATTTTTTCGTTTCGCCAATCTCGAAAAAAAAGTTTACTGGCTAGACGAAGGTTACACTTCACTGCGGATTTCGGGTTATACAGAATCTGAATTTATTCAAGAGTTTGGTGACGGTAAAATCAAGGAAATAAAAACTCTACAAAAGTACCAGCGAATAAATACAGAGAAAAGCGTTTTTGACACCGTAAAAGGATTGGCATTAGAAGAGTCTCAACTTACTCCCCTGTACTTTGTCGCAGTGAGATTCTGGGTGCAACTGTTTGGAGATTCAATCGCAGTAACTAGAAGTTTGTCGGCGGTTTTTAGCGTGCTGGCATTACCTTGTATGTATTGGCTATGCTTAGAATTATTTGAGTCATCGGTGACAGCTTGGTTAGCAGTTGCCATAATAGCTGTATCGCCTTTTCAGGTAGTTTATGCTCAGGAAGCTCGACCTTACAGTTTGTTTGTCATGTTAATTTTAATGTCAAGCGCGGTCTTGCTACGAGCAATGCGCCTAAAAACTAACAGTAGTTGGGCAATTTATGGTGTAACATTAGTAGTTGGATTTTATTCTCACCTCTTATTTGGAATAGTTGCAATAGGACATGGAATCTATGTATTAGTTATCGAAAAATTCCGGTTTAACAAGACGGTAATTGGCTATTTGCTAGCATCAATAACAGGATTGATTGCTCTGTCTCCTTGGATTATAGCTTTTATAAAAAACTCGGGCAATGCCACTGATAAAACATCCTGGCTGTCTCTGAGAAGACCTATTTCAGAATTGATAAAAAGTTGGGTATTGAACATTACCAATCAATTTTTTGATGTGGGATTTTACTGGAATTTGTCACGACCATATTTGATATCTACTCTGCCAGTTATTTTAATGATTTTAATAATGGTAGGGTATTCTTTTTATTTACTTGTATGTAAAACGAAAATGCGAGTTTGGTTGTTTGTTGTGACATTAACGTTCGTGATAGTAGGATTTTTATTACCAGCGGACTTAATTAGGGGAGGGATTCGATCTGTCAACACTCGTTACATGATTCCCTGTTATTTAGGAATCCAGATATCTGTGGCTTATTTTTTTACTCAAGTTCAAGTTACAGCTCAATTACAAAAGCTGTGGAGATTAGCTCTCGTTGTTCTGCTCTCAATGGGAATTGCGTCTTGCTGCCTCTATGTGTCAGCAGATAATTGGTGGAATAAATCTGGCTCTCTTCTTAACGTTTCGATCGCCCGTACAGTCAACTCAGCTTCTAAGCCATTAATCATAACAGACTTTTCAGAGTATATTGTATGGGATATCGGCAATTTACTCGGTATGAGTCACCAACTCGATCCCAAAGCTAAATTATTACTAATGCCACCTAAAAATAATGTTGAAATCCCGGAGAATTTTAACGAGATTTTTTTGTACAGTATTTCTCGCGAATTAAAGACAAAAATTGCCAAAAGTAATCAATATAAAATACAAACAATCTATGCGGAAAATGACGAAATTATCCTAGGCAAAATAGTCAACAAATGATGTTTTATATAGCAAAAGCAGGTGAGCTTGTTTAAAATGGAATTTCCGAAAAATTGCGATCGACTAAATTCTCATAACCCTTCACTTGACAAGTGGCTGCGATTTTTTATTATCGCCGTATTAGTCATAGGTATTTTATTTCGCTTCGCCAATCTCGATCGCAAATTTTACTGGATCGACGAAACATATACTTCTTTGAGAGTTTCTGGCTACACTGAAGCCGAAATAATCAAACAAATTTCCTACCAGAAAATAACCTCGCCTGCAGATTTACAAAAATATCAGCAGATAAATTCCGAAAAAACTTTAAGGGATACCCTGAATTCTTTAGTAACAGAAGACCCCCAACACCCGCCTCTGTATTATGTACTAGCGCGATATTGGGCGCAATGGTTCGGCAGTTCCGTTGCCGTAATGAGAAGTTTGGCCGCCGTGATTAGCCTGCTAGTATTTCCCGCAATTTATTGGCTGGCTTGGGAGTTATTTGAATCTTCAGCCGTAGCGTGGATGGCGATCGCAATTTTCGCCATTTCTCCCTACCACATCCTATTTGCCCAAGAAGCAAGACAGTACAGTTTGTGGACATTAACTACTATTTTATCTAGTGCGGCCTTGCTGCGAGCAATGCGCTCTGACGAAACTCAAAATGCTGTCGCCCTCGTTCTTTCCTGGGCGCTTTATGCAGGCACAGCAACACTGGGATTGTACACCCACTTGTTATTTGTCTGCGTCGCTGCCGCCCACGCAATCTACGTCGCAGTTATTGCCAACTGGCGCGATGTGAAAACATTCATTTCCTATTATGTAGCAGCTTTAATCGCTTTGATCTGCTTCATGCCTTCCCTCGTAAATACTGTAGAAAACTTCAATCAAGTTAGAAGCACAACTGTATGGGCAGAACAAACAAATTTCTTAAGATTAGTCAGCAGGTGGGTTGGTTCCATCACCATAGCATTTTTTGATATTGGCATTGATGGAACTGCCAACGCTACACAACTAGCCTTGGTAATTCCAGTTGGAATCATGGTTCTAGCTTTAGTCAGCTATGCCCTTTATTATCTATGCCGACAAACACCAAAGCGAGTGTGGTTGATTGTATTGTTATTAATTGCAACAACTGCTTTGTTTTTAGTAGTACCTGATCTAATCAAGGGTGGAAGGCGCTCAGCAAATCCGCGATATTTAGTTCCTTGTTATGTGGGAATTCAGCTAGCAGTGGCTTACCTGCTGTCTGCGAAAATTAGTAACAATTTGGAGAACTTCAAACAGCAAAAACTCTGGAAAATAGTTATAGTTGGAGTTTTTTTCGCAGGTATTGTATCCGGTGGAGTTAGTTCTCAAGCAGATATTTGGTGGAATAAAGGTAGCGGTTGGTTGCGTGCCTTGGAAGTAGCCACGACTGTCAATTCTACCAGCAATCCCCTGATAATCAGCGATACCAACATTGCATACATCATGCCTTTAAGTTATCACCTGCAACCCAAAGTCCAACTGCTAATAGAACCTCGCTGTTACACTTCTTGCTACAAAAATCGAGAATTGGCAAAGAAAAAACCCCAACCCCCGCAAATTCCCGGCGGTTTCAGTGAGTTGTTTTTATACAGACCGTCCCCTACTTTGCGATCGGCAATTCAGCAACAAAACTATCAAATAGAGCGGGCTGACGCTAATGTTGAGCTTAGTCTGTGGAAAATTACCAAGAAATAATCTCAAACATTAAGGCAAAAAACACGGGTGGGCTGCCAAAAAATAAATGTCTTATTCACTGCGACATACTGACCATAAACGCCATTTTTGGAAGTATGTCGCAAGTATAGTTCGATAGGTTTGCTTTTCGTGGTAAGCTAAAAGTTAACAATAAAAAAATAACATCAAAAATCTCAAATGACAGTCACTGAAACCTCCAACATTCGTAAACTGCTGTGCGATCCAGACTTAGGGCTGATTCCTCACCTAGAAAAGTGCCTGAAAGATTTGCACTCATCTGCGATCGCAAGTGGAGAGAAATTCAAGGTAGAACCTTACGATATAGAACTCAAAAGCTGCCACACCCAGAAGCATCCCAACGACCAAAAACCCCTCGTCACCCAGTCAGTGTTAATAAAAGTTCCCCTGACTGGGAAAGTTGAAGACAAGATGCACCTATATCTGATCGCAACTGAGTTGCAGAACCAAATCGACTTCAAAATTATCGACTGGAGTGCCTTAGAACGCCGCCAATACGATATTCAGGGCATCCCTTTAAAGCAGCCGATCACCAAAATAGATGGGCAGATGAATTACGAGTTAGTATTCGATCGACCTAGCTACTGCTGCATCACCCTGTGCCGCCAATTTGACTTAACTTACGCCGCCAATTTTTAATACCAATTATGAAAAGTAGGGACACGACATTGCGTGTCCGGCGCGGGGAGTAGGACACGGCATTGCGGTGTCCTCACGGTTTGCTTTTAATAATTGGTAGAAGATTGAGGATTGTAGATCGATCGCACTTGCATCAAATTCAAACCGATCGATTCGCAGTTTCCGCAAGAATCCTCTTAATATCAGCAGGAGTCAGACTCGGATTAGCTTGCAACATCAAAGCTATCACCCCGGATACTTGTGGCACTCCCATTGAAGTACCCGCAAAATATCGATAGGGAATCCCCGGTTGAGAAAGCGGCACAGTTGAATAAACGTCACCAGAATCCGTCGTGCCACCGTCGCCGCCCGGAGCAACAAAATAATTAATTGTCTCCGCACCTGCCCGGTTAGAATAATTCCCAAACAAGCCATTTCGGGTAACACCACCGACAGCAATCCCTACCTCATTGGCAAACCGAGCCGGATAATCTACTTGTGGGCGAGCATCATTTCCCGCCGCCGAAATCACGATCGCGCCTTGAGCTTCAGCCGCTCGAATCGCATCCAATTCTTGAGCATTCAACTGTAGGCCGCCCAAACTCACATTTATTATCTTTGCTCCATTTGCCACCGCATAATTAATCGCATTAATTTCATCTCGAATTTTACCTACCCCTGCCCCATCAAGTATTTTCACAGGCATAATCTTCGCAGTCGGAGCCGTTCCAGTAATCCCAACCCCATCTTTTTTCGCAGCAACTAAACCCGATATATGAGTGCCGTGATTGTTATCATCCATCGGGTCATTATCGTTGTTGACAAAATCCCATCCCCGGAAATCGTCAACAAAGCCATTGTTGTCATCATCAGCCCCGTTGCTAGCTTTATTGCGACCGATCGCATCAACACCCGTTTCCCCCGCATTACTCCAAATATTCCCCGTCAAATCCGGGTGATTGTAGTCAACTCCGCTGTCGATAACTGCCACCACAATTCCGTCTCCAGTCAATCCCTGGGCCCAAACCTCTGGAGCTTTAATTAAATCTCTGCCCCACTCGTCGCCGCCCAAGTCGGGAACGTCAGGAAAAGGTGCAGTACCTCGAGCTTTAGCAACTGCCGCCGCTGCATTCACCAAACCGAACCCAAAACGAGAGTCAAAACCCTGCAAGTTGCTCGCATTGTTAGTAAAAACAGTTGCCGGGGTTGCAGACAGATTGAGGGAGAAATTTGTACTGCCTTGGTATTGATAAACTCGGAGAAAGTAAGTTCCTGCGGCTAAACCGTTGATGTCGATCAACTCCGGCGATAAATCCGGTTGTTGAGAAGAAGCAATAATATCGGTGAAGTCAATAGAATTGTCGCCGTTAAGATCTTTAATTAATGCCACGTCAACATCCGCCGTCAAACCGCTGACAGTTAATTTAAAGTCGCTAGTGGCAGGCAAAGTAAAGCGGTAAAGGCCGTCTGGCCGGGCGTTGCTAAGCGAGTCTGCGATCGTTTGAGTGCCACCCAAAATGCCTAAATCGCGAGCTTGATCCAGTTGGTTGCCCAATACTGTAGTTGCAGAGATGAATGTATCGGCGAGGTCTTGTGGAGATGCGTTGGCTACCAAGCCTAAAATAGCATTGGATTGGCGAATTTTAATTAATGTATTGGAAATACCGGGCGCGATCGATATTTCTTCGAGAATCAAGTCAGCTTCGGTAAGGTTGTCAGTCAGGCCGATCGAATCCACAAAACTGTTAAAGTCAGTAATAACGTCGGCAGCAGCCGGATCGGTGACTGCAGAGTCGCTGCGGAGGACAAAGGTATCTGGACTCAAACCCCCTGTCAGCATATCTTTGCCGCCATCGCCCACTAAAACGTCGCTGCCAAAGTCACCGTTGAGGGCGTCATCTCCCTTACCTCCCTGCAAGGTATCGCTGCCGGCATCGCCAAACAAGATGTCGCTGCTGACACCGCCGTTAAGCACATCGTTGTCTGCACCCCCGAACAGGGTATCGGAATTGCTGCCGCCGAGAATGCGATCGTTACCATTATCGCCGCTGATGCGATCGGCATCCGACGAACCGATAATAAAATCGTTGCCGCTAAGGGCAAAAAATCCGTTAGGATAAGGAGTCAAAAAGCCCGGAGTCAAGGCGAAACTATTGGGGCTATCATCTAAAAGATAGGAAAGACCGTCAGGGCTCGGGCCGGGCATAGAAATGTACTCCTAGCGAGGTATATCGATCTAAATTTTAGATTTTAAATTTAAGTTTGTGGTTAAAAACCCCCTAAATAGTCTGTAAGGCGGGCATTAGGCACAGTCTGTAGAGGTCTGCATAGGTTAGGTTAAACAGATTTATTCCGCCATATCATGCCGTGTAAATCAACCACAATTCCGCCTTACCCCCTCTAAAATATAAAATCTCAAACAGTATAACTTAATCCCAAATTCAAAATCGGGATCGGAAAATGGGAAAACCACACTTGCATCGAATTCAGAATTTTTTGAAGCTCGCGAAGTCGCATTTAAAGCCTTATTTGCGCTATTTGATTTTGGGCGGGACGTTTTTATTTATTGCCAAAGCTTTTTTAACTCACTGGCGAGAAATCGCGAATATCCAAATTCGAGCCGAAAGTTTTCCGTTGCTGGCGATCGCCCTCGGCGTCACTTTATTATCTCTAATTTTTGTCGGTTGGGTGTGGATGTTGATTTTGCGAGAATTCCGCCAACCTGTAACTGCCTCCTGGGCGATTCAAGTTTTTCTCAAAACTAATATTGCCAAGTATTTGCCGGGGAATATTTGGCATTTTTGGGGTCGAATATTGGACGCAAAAAAGGCAGGGATTTTCCCCAAAGCTGCTACTCTCAGCGTGTTGCTGGAACCGCTGCTGATGGCTTCTGCGGGCGTTTTGATTGGGTTGATTTGTTTTGATAAAATCAATTGGTTTGTGCGGATTCTCGGTTGGGCTGCTATTTTAACGGCGATTCATCCCCGCATTTTAAATCCGATCGTTCTCTTTGTAGAGCGGTTGAAGTTATCCAAGAACAATGGAGAAATTTCAAAGGCTGAGGAGGCGGCGGAGGCTCAACTAAATTTTCCTACAGAGTCTACCTCCAATCTAACTAAAAAAACATTGGGTGTCAAGTCCCGCCGCCAAATTAATTTGCCAATTAAACGCTATCCTTTAGTGCCGTTAATCGGACAAATGTGTTTTATCGGATTGCGGGGCTGCGGTTTTTTGCTAACTGTAACGGCTTTAACTCCGGTGAACTTTAGCAATATTCCCAACTTGTTCGGTGCTTTTTGTTTTGCCTTTGTTGTCGGTTTAGTCGTACCGGGTGCACCGGGGGGAATGGGAGTATTTGAAGCAACGGCGATCGCCCTGCTGTCCGATCGCTTTTCTACGGGTATAATTTTGAGTGCCGTGGCTTTGTATCGGATAATTAGCATTCTGGCCGATGTTTCGGGTGCTGTTTTGGCAAAGCTCGATCGCCAGCGCGATCGGCGCAGTAAGTGACTGGGAAAATGTATACTGCCAGCGGAGTTGCCGCGATTAGCATAGTCCAAAATATGTATTTTTATTAAGATTTTTTGCTTACGTACGTATGCTGGTATAGTTGAGCTTAGACAGAATTTTTTCAAAGAATCTGTTTAAGTTCATCAAGAACAAAGCCACAAACAATATAGTTTGAATCAATAAATTTAAGACTGGCAAGCAAACCGAGTTGCTCTCATAAAAATTACAATTTTAGGTATTGGTACCGTCAAAGAAACGTTGTTTTTGAGTTCCGGTTTGGTAGTCCTGGATTTATGAAAAATTGTTAACTTTAGGATATAGGGTACACAGCCATGATGCCAGTTTTATCAGCAGGTGCGAGCAAACTTCCGAATGAAATGAACGCGGGCAAAGGGAGTTTTGGGGAAAAGAGCGATCGGCCGAAGAACCCCAGTACAATAGTATTTATCGATGCGGCAGTAGCAGACTATCAAACACTTCTAGGTGGAGTGAAATCGGGAGTTGAAGCAATAATTATCGACTCCCACAGAGATGGAGTCGAACAAATTAGCGAAGTGTTAGCGAATCGCACCAATATTGACAGCATTCATCTAGTTTCCCACGGCGAACCCGGAAGCTTGCAACTCGGTAAAACCAGACTGTCTGTTGATAACCTAGAAGATTATAGCCAGCAATGGCAGCAATGGCGACGCGCTTTAACAATTGATGCAGACATCCTGATTTACGGCTGCAATGTAGCAGTAGCATCCCGCGCTTGTCAGAAAGTCCGCCAGGGAATAAATTCCCTGTCTCAAAGCGAAAGTCGGTTGAAACGGACTGAAAACAATTTCATTAAACAGTCCTCTAAAGAGGACGTTTGCTATGAGACGGGGGTTGAAACGAACGGCGGAATCGAGGGCGAACCAGCCTTAGAATACTTGGGTGAAACGAGAATTGAAACCTCCAGCGGACTTGATGAACAAGCCGTAGATGGTGAGCACTTCCTCCACCGCATTGCATCCCTCACTGGTGCAAATATCGCCGCATCCAAGCATCTCACCGGGAGTGCAAAATTAGGAGGCAATTGGGAACTCGAAACACAAATTGGCAACATCAAATCGCCCCTAGCTTTCGAGTCAAAGGCGATGCAAAACTATGCGTCTGTTTTGAATACCTATACCGTTAAAAATACTTTCGATAGCGGTACAGAGTCTCTGCGAGATGCGATCGACAAAGCCAATTCCAATCCCGGATTAGACACAATTGAGTTTAACATTCCCGGCACGGGCCCTTATACCATTACCCTTAATCAAGCCTTACCTGTCATCACCAGCCCAGTTATTATCGATGGCAAATCTCAACCTGGATATGCTGGTAAACCAATTATAGAACTCAATGGCAGTTTAGTAAAACAACCAGGCTCGTCATCTGGGGGCAACTCTAAGTTTCTCACTGGTTTAGAGTTAGGCAAAAGCCTTTATGGTGGCGCAGAAAATTCCAGTGGAAGTACCATTCAAGGATTGGTTATTAACGGATTTGGAAAGGGCGGAGAAGATTTGATAGGTCACGGCATTCGGGTGACAACTAATAACAATACCATCCAAGATAACTACATTGGTACTGATATTAGCGGTACGACTGCTGTAGGCAACACTGTCGCTGGGATCAGAATCGAAAGTTACACTCAAAACAATCCTCCTAATGTCATCCCCATAACAGGTAATATTATCTCCCGCAACGTCATCTCTGGCAACGGCGCTACAGGCATATTTGGCGCTACAGGCATATTTGTTGTGAATCCAGCAGCAACAAATACCAAAATTACTGGCAATTACATCGGGACTGATGCCACGGGGACAATAGCTTTAGGTAACAAGGGTGATGGCATTTTTATCTTACGCGAAAACTCGAATAATACTATTAATACTATCGGCGGCACTGCACCTGGAGAAGGTAATATCATTGCTAACAATAATGGCAGCGGTATTGAGATTAATAGAACTCTAGGCAGTAACACCATACAAGGTAATAGCATATTTAATAACAAACGATTAGGAATTGACTTAATCGGTAATAATGGTGTCACTCCTAATGATTTAGGTGACGCTGATACAGGTAGCAACAATCTGCAAAACTACCCTCTCCTTACCTCAGTTAGTGGCAATACAGTTAGTGGCATTCTCAACAGCACTCCTAACGCCAACTTCCGCGTCGAATTCTTTGCTAATAGCAGTTATGACCCAGCAGGTGCAGGTCAAGGTCAAACTTTCCTTGGCTTCCAAGACGTTACTACAGATAGCGCTGGCAATGCTAATATCAACTTCCCCTACACTCCAGTAGCAGGGAAACCGGTTCTCGCTGCTACTGCTACTAATAAAACTACAGGCGATACCTCGGAATTTTCCCGTCGCAATCAATCTCCTATTAATTCAATACCGGGAAGAACCACCACCACTACAACTAACCCGAATAAAATTACCATCAACAGCGGACAAGGTGGACAAGGTGGATTTAACGTTTTAGCGACACCCTATCCGTCTGCTATAGACGTTTCAGGTGTAACAGGAAAAGTAGACAGCGTTACGATCGCTCTCAACAATGTTCAAACTTTTGATGGCTCTGGTGTCACTGTCGCCGGTGAACCGCAGAACCTCAACCTCTTGCTAGTTGGTCCAGAGGGACAAAATGTGGTGTTAATGTCTTACGTTTCATCTGCACCACTTAACAGCGTCACGCTGAAGTTGGATGATAATGCAGCCTCTTTTTTGTCCACTCTTTCTAGTTCCCCAGTACCAACGACGATCGCTTCAGGAACTTACAAACCTACAAACTATTCATCGAACAATTTTATTGATGTTTATTCCTTTTCGTATACCAGCGGTACGCCGACACCTACAGGGGCACCAGAAGGACCTTACGGTTCGGCTCTTTCTGTTTTTAACAAAACTAACCCCAACGGCACTTGGAAATTGTATGCAGTTGATGCCAACCAATATAGTTCTAAAGTTTCCAATGCTACTACTCCAGGAAATATTGCCAGTTGGAGTGTCAATATTGCGACTGATATCGGCAAAGAAACGACGACTCAAAATACTCCTCGCATCTTCTCTGCTAGCAACGGCAATAGTATCTCTGTATCCGATTCAGATAGCGAGTCGGTGGAAGTTAATCTCAGCGTTACCAGCGGGACTCTTACACTCAAGTCGCTGACGGGAGTTACGGGAACGGGGAATGGCAGCAATATCCTGATTTATACGGGAAAACAGGCTGATATTAATGCTGCTTTAGATGGTTTAACTTATACGCCGAATCCGAATTTTAGTGGCACCGATACGCTGACTTTGACGACAAACGATCGCGCATCAGCAGAATTAGGCGGTGCTCAAACAGATGTCGATCGTGTGGATATTACCGTCAACCCACTACCTCCGACACCAACTCCACCGACGCCAACTCCGACTCCAACACCTGCGGAAACTCCGACGCCAACTCCACCAACGCCGATTCCGACACCAACACCGACACCAACTCCGACGCCTGCGGAAACTCCGACACCGACGCCAACTCCGACTCCTGCGGAAACTCCGACGCCGACTCCACCAACTCCGACGCCGACACCGACGCCGACACCGACGCCGACTCCTGCGGAAACTCCGACGCCAACTCCACCAACTCCGACGCCGACACCATCGGAAACTCCGACGCCAACTCCACCGACGCCGACTCCGACGCCGACGCCTGCGGAAACTCCGACGCCAACTCCACCAACGCCGACGCCGACGCCTGCGGAAACTCCGACGCCGACTCCACCAACGCCAACTCCGACGCCTGCGGAAACTCCGACGCCGACTCCACCAACGCCAACTCCTGCGGAAACTCCGACGCCGACTCCACCAACGCCAACGCCAACTCCTGCGGAAACTGCGACGCCAACTCCACCAACTCCGACGCCGACACCATCGGAAACTCCGACGCCAACTCCGACTCCTGCGGAAACTCCGACGCCGACTCCACCAACGCCAACTCCGACTCCGACTCCGACGCCGACTCCTGCGGAAACTCCGACGCCTGCGCCAACTCCGACGCCTGCGGAAACTCCAACGCCAACTCCAACACCAACGCCTGCGGAAACTCCGACTCCGACTCCGACTCCGACTCCAACTCCGACGCCTGCGGAAACTCCGACGCCAACTCCGACTTCGACTCCAACACCATCATTACCCGTTGTTACACCAGGAAGTGATACTGACTGCATTTGCAATACTATTGAGTATCCAAAAGTCGATCGCCCAAACCAAGCTGACAACATTATCAACGGCAATGGTAGCGGTAAAATTGGGTTTGGCACACCGGAAAATGATGCTTTTTACGGCAGTTCAAATCCGAATATTTTTGATGCGGATTTAGGCGATGATAACCTCTACGGCGGTGAAGGAAACGACCTCCTTTATGGCAACCGAGGCAATGATTTTATTGACGGCAACCAGGGAGATGATATCCTTTTTGGTGGCAAGGGCAATGACATCATTGTTGGCGGTGAAGGCGAAGATATCATCTTCGGAAATCGCGGAAATGATTCAATAAATGGTAAAGAAGACGACGACTTAATTTTTGGCGGTGAAGGTGCTGATTTTATCGACGGTGGCAAAGGCAGCGATCTCGCATTTGGAGGCAGAGGAAATGATATAATCTTCGGCAGCGAAGGCGAGGATTCTCTCTACGGCAATTTGGGTGATGATACCCTCTGCGGAGGTGCTGGCAATGATTGTCTGACTGGAGGTGCTGGCAATGATTTGCTAGATGGGTGCGAGGGAAATGATACTTTGATTGGTGGCCAAGGTAATGATACTCTGATTGGCGGTTTGGGGGATGATTGTTTAATTGGAGGTGCTGGGAGCGATCACTTTTTACTATCTGCCAACTCTGGTATCGATATTATTGCCGATTTTGAAGCTGGAAAAGATTTGCTGATGCTAGCTAATGGCTTGACATTCGAGCTATTAACTATTACTGAAAATAACGGTGCAACAGTGATTCAATTTGTGCCGACTGGGGAAACTCTAGCGGTTTTAAATAGTGTTTCTGCAGGCACTATTAATGTAGCAAATTTCACTTTCATTTAAACATTTTATTTCTTATCTGACTCTCTGTCAGCGGGTTTCGCCATCGAAATCGCACCAAAAAATTAGTTCGTAGTGACGACTTTATTCTTCCTGATTAAACTTTGAGAAGGACTGACGTTCTCACTACAAACTTGTTAAAGCATTTTTTCCATAAATTGCTTGGCCCGATCGCACTTCGGGTTGCTAAAAAACTCCTGCGGCGGCACATCTTCCGCCACCTCTCCGCCATCCAGAAACAATATCCGGTGGGCGACTTCCCGCGCAAAACCCATTTCGTGAGTTACAATTTCCATTGTAATTCCGATTTTCGTCACAGCTTTCATCACATCTAAAACTTCTTTAACCATTTCTGGATCGAGTGCAGAAGTCGGTTCATCCATCAACAAAATATCCGGTTCCATAGCCAAACAGCGGGCGAGCGCCACCCGCTGTTTTTGTCCCCCCGAAAGCTTAGAAGGATAAACCTGGGTCTTATCTGACAAACCCACTTTTTCCAGCAATTCTAACCCCTTCAGACGCGCCTCATGCGATTTAACCTGCTTCACTTTTACAGGCGCAGACATCACATTTTGCAGCACAGTCATGTGCGGAAGTGGAAATGCTGAAAAACCATCCCCACTTTCTGGCGGATTTTCATAATATCTGTCTTCGGCAAAGTAAGATCCACCTGTTGTCGGTTTAGTCGTACCGGGAGCACCGGGGGAATGGGAGTATTTGAAGCAACGGCGATCGCCCTGTTGTCCGATCGCTTTTCTACGGGTATAATTTTGAGTGCGGTGGCTTTGTATCGGATAATTAGTATTCTGGCGGATGTTTCGGGTGCTGCTTTGGCAAAGCTTGATCGGCAGCGAAATCAGCGCAGTCCAAAAAGGCGAATTTGAAATCAAATATTTGAGGAAGATAATTTGCTGCGATCGAGGAATCCCTGAATCGGGCCATGTAGTAAAAGCTATAATCAAAGTCCTGAGTTCCAACTCACAGACTTAGGTAAATTACTTGAACTGTGGCGTACCGTGTAAATCCAATCATCTCATTGGCAGCAAATTCATCACATTACAGGTTCTTTGAAATAATGACTCTAACCTCTGGTTAGCCATGACTCATAACAACAATCGAACGACAACAATTCGTTACCTTTTAATTACATCAGGTGTACTGGCGATCGGTGGATTAGGCTATCTTGCTTATACCATGTTGCACGAACGCAACGAAGTACGCTACTACGAATCCGAACAGCAATGTATTGTAGATGCGATGAACCAAAGCAACGGGTTCACCAAAGAGCAGTGTCAGGCCCAGTTCCGGTACGCAATGCAGGAATACGAACGCATTACGCCCGTGTATCGCACGCAGCCAGAATGCCAAGAAGACACAGCAAGCATTTGCTCGCAGGTATCGAATTCCAGCGTTGCTACCCCCGGATGGCGACCAGAGTTCGGCGGCTTCTATTTCACCGATGATGTCGATGATGATGCCCCTCCAACAGTGGTTAACGGCGTCAACGGCGGCTCCTACACGGTTTATCCAGTGCAACCCGTTTACCGCTCCAACATCGGAATTGTAACTCCAGATAGAACCCAGATTACTCGTCCCCTACAGGGCATACCGCTAGATTCTCCCTACTTTTCCTCCAGTGGCGACACCCCAAATCGCCCCGCAGGCCACGCAGCTCAGGGAACCATCAAAGGACGAGGGAGGTTTGGTAGCGCAGTCCGTTCCACGGCTCCTTTGGGAAGCGGAGGAAAGTAACCAAGACCGATTTTTCTCTATTTTTCCATATTCTCCAGTGTCACTAACAAGGTGCTTCATCCATGTATCCCTTTTTGTTTCAGCGACGGCGCAACTGGCAGCAGCACGTATTAGAGAACGCCTACCAATGTCAGCCTCTTGCAGACATCAACCAACGCTACTGGGCAGAAGCCTTAGACCGTCCCTTTGGGGTGATGTTTTCCCGCCAGGAAGAGGCGAGGATCTGGGATGCTACTGAGGCTCTTTGGGATATGTGCCGGGAGTTTTTGGACTGGTTTTTTACCGCTGATGGCCTAGAAAATCGGATGAAAAAACTCGCTATTCCCCCTGCTTTCTGGGAAGCAATTCAGGTTTCGTGGGATCGGGTTGACGAAGCAGAAGATATGTCTCTTTATACCCGTTTCGATCTTGCCGTCACTGAAGATGGAAAAATTAGCCTTCTAGAAATCAACGGCGAAACTCCTCTCTTGGGTGCAGAAACAGTCTATCAATGGCTGTGGTTAGATGACATGAAAAAAACAAGCCGAGATTTGCGATCGCTTCCCAACGATGCCGATCAGTTCAACAACTTTTGGGATGAAGTTGCGGGTCGATTCCGCACTCTAAGTCGTCATTATGATTTAAAGCAGTTCGGTCTGAGCTTGTTAATTGACGAGCATCTGTCAGAAGATACCGAGATGGCAGGACAACTGGTCGAAATTATTAATCAAGAATTGGGAAACGATCGCTTCTTCACCCAACTTGTAGGATTGCGTAACCATCTGGGCGTGGATGAAGAAGGATTTTTTGTCGATCAATTCAATAATCGGATTTTGCGGCTGTGGAAAATCGTCGATTGGCTGGATTTGCAACTCGCCAGCCAATCCTTTAACGCAGATGAAGCCCTAGCATCGCGCCTGATAGCAGGGGACGTGAAAATTATTGAACCGCTGTGGAAACAGATTTTAAGCAATAAAGGAGCGATGGTGTGGATGTGGGAATTATTTGGCAACCACCCAGTGTACGCTCAATTCTTGCTACCCACTTTCTTCACAGATACTATCTCGATCGAATCCACAGCATTGCTGACCCAAATGCACGTCAAAAAGCCCCTCGTCGGTCTAGAAGGTGTTGGGGTTTCTATTGAAACAGGCGATTTTGTTGCCGGAGCCGTTCATATCCGCGAGGCGATGGGCTACGATCGCGAAGGATTCATTATTCAGTCCTATCAACCCTTGCCCGAATATTTTGGCTACCACTTCGTCGTAGGTTCCTGGATTGTCGGCGATACTCCATCCGGCATCGTATTGCGCGGAGATACCAATCCGATCACCGGACGACATTGCTTAATTGTTCCGCATATCGTGAGCGATCGTCTGGTGAATACTTAAATTCTAATCATAAAAACTATGAAATTACAAACTCATGATGTCCGGGGGATTCCAATTCTTAGCAGTGAGTGGAGTGTAGATGAATTTATTGCCGATGAGTTGAAAATTCCCGAAGTCGCGCCTACAATTCAGGCTGGATTTATGGATCTCCTCAGCCGAGATGTGTTTTCTGAGGGAGACAGTCAGCCACTCTACGAGCATCTGGTATCTCGCAGTTCGGAGTTCTCGTTAGAATTCATGAGTGCGATCGAACTTTGGCTGCAAGACGAATTGCGGCACTACGTTGCTCTACGTAAGGTCTATCACATGGTATCAGGTTTGTCCCCAGAGGCGATCGACCAAAAAAACCAGAGTCGGGTGCATGAACTCGAACCGATCGCGTTTTTGATTGAGAACGAATTCACCATTCTAGTTGGTTTAATGTTTGACGAAATGGGTTCCGTGTGGTCTTATCACCGGGATATTAAGGAATTCTACCAACACTACGGGAACGGCTTTGCTCGCGTAGGACATTTGGTGACGCAGGATGAGGGGCGGCATTTTAGGAATGCTGCGACTCTCATCCAACATCGCCATCCCGACAAAATCGATCTGATCGAACCCTTATTAGAAAAGATTAGCGAGATGGAAGCCGGTCTTGCTTATTATCCCAAGACTTTCTTTCTCGATCACGCTCAGGAAAGACACCGCTTCCCTAAAAATTTTAATACCCAGGTGATTCAAAGAATTCTCTCTTTTTTCTAACAGAATTACCACGTTAATCCTCGAATCAACATTATTATACTTTCCGTGGCGATCGAGCATCTCAAACTGACGCACCCTACCGCAACTTTCTCTTTCTCCTCTAACTCTCTCTGTGTCCTCTGTGTCCTCTGCGGTTAAAAACTCTAATCCTTATATGAATTAAAGCATTTTTTCCAGAAATTGCTTGGCGCGATCGCACTTCGGGTTGCTAAAAAACTCCTGCGGCGGCACATCTTCCGCCACCTTTCCGCCATCGAGAAACAAAATCCGGTGGGCGACTTCCCGCGCAAAACCCATTTCGTGAGTTACAATTGCCATTGTAATTCCCGTTTTCGTCAAAGCTTTCATCACATCTAACACTTCTTTAACCATTTCTGGATCGAGTGCAGAAGTCGGTTCGTCCATCAACAAAATATCCGGTTCCATAGCCAAACAGCGGGCGATCGCCACCCGCTGTTTTTGTCCCCCCGAAAGCTTAGAAGGATAAACCTCAGCCTTATCTGACAAACCCACTTTTTCCAGCAATTCTAACCCCTTCAGACGCGCCTCCTCCTTAGCAATTTGCTTCACCTTTACAGGCGCATAGATCACATTTTGCAGCACAGTCATGTGCGGGAACAAGTGGAAATGCTGAAAAACCATCCCCACTTTCTGGCGGATTTTCATAATATCTGCCTTCGGCAAAGTAATATCCACCCCGTCAATGTATATGTGTCCCGAAGTCGGAATTTCCAGTAAATTCAAACACCGCAAAAAAGTAGACTTGCCGCACCCCGAAGGGCCGATAATGGCAATCACTTCTCCTTTGTGAATCTCAGTAGTTATCTCGCGTAAAACCTTCAGATTGCCAAAAGATTTATACAGGCGATCGACCTTAACTGCTACTTTGGAGTCTGCGTTCGAGTACATTGGCCCCCCAAGTTAAACTAAGCACCATCAAATAATAAATTGCACCGACAAATATCAAAGGTTCAAAGTAAATATAATTTTCTGCTCCCACAATTGTAGCGCGGCGCAGCAAGTCTTCTACGCCAATTACTGAAACTAAAGCTGAATCCTTCAGCAAAGCAATACTTTCATTCACCAATGCAGGCAAGATGTTTTTCAACGCTTGCGGCAAGATAATATCGCCCATCATCAGTTTGTAGGGAACGCCAAGGGATTCTGCGGCTTCTTTTTGACCTTTATCTACGGCTTGAATTCCCGCGCGGATTGTTTCGGAAATATAAGCCCCAGAATTCAGGAAAAAAGTAATGACGCCAGCTTGCAGCGCCGATATATTATAGCCCGTAAGCTGCGGCGTTGCAAAATAAACTAAAGTCAACTGCAAAATTAGCGGCGTTCCTCTAAAAATAGAAGTATAAGCAGTACCGAACCAAGCCAGCGGTTTAATGCTAGAAATCTTAAACAGAGACAGCACAATTCCCCAGATAAATCCGAGAAATGCCGACAGCAAGGTAAAAGTTAGCGTTACCCCAATCCCGGACAAAATATAAGGCAAACTCGGCACGATTTTGCCAAAATCTAACCCGAACTTGGGCGCTACCGGAGGCTGATTTGCTTGAGCAGGTTCTTGCGGAATTGGTCGAGAAAACCATTTAGTAGCTAGTTCCTTAATTTGACCGCTGGCTTTCATTTGCTGGAGGACTCGGTTGAATTCTGGAACTAATCTCGAACCTTTCGGAAAGGCGATCGCCGAACCGCTTTCTTCAGTATTCGGGATTGTGTTAAATTCCAAGTCCGGGTTCGCTGCTGCATAACCCGTAGCGACAGTATCCTCGATCACTCCTGCGGCGATGCGGTTCGATTTAATTTCTTGAATGATGTCAGGAATCCTATTGAGAGCAGCCAGTTGCACACCGGGCATTTTTTTCACAGCTTCCTGCTGAATGCTTCCGAGTTGAACGCCTACTTTTTTCCCGGCTAAATCTTCAGCTTTGGTCAAATTGCTGCCTTTATTGGCGACAATTGTATTTTGAGCTTCGTAGTAAAGGTCAGAAAAAGCAACATTTTTTTTCCTTTCTGCTGTGGGAGTCATTCCAGCCATCACAAAATCGGCTCTTCCCGCCTGCAAAGCGGGAATTAAGCCGTTAAAATCCATGCCAATTACTTTCAGCTCGTAGCCCAATTTTTTAGTAATATATTTGGCAATGTCGATGTCAAAACCGATGATTTCGTTGCCGCTAACAGCCGTATCTTTAAATTCATAGGGCGGGTAGTCTGGGGAAGTCGCCAGTGTTAAAGTCTTGTTGGCTTGGGCGTAGCTGGCGATCGCAATTAAACAAAGGGCGATCGCGATCGCCGCCACCAGCATTGATTTTAATTTTAAACGTTTCATATCGAACATTGTCCTAAAACATCCCCTCGCCCAGAAAATATACCACAAATCGGAATCAAGTCACCTTTGTAAAGGAAGATATACTCTTGGACGCACGGGTTTCCATAAACCGGGTTTGATGGACAAACAAACTGCGTAATTAGCCTTTAATAATAGTAAAAAACCAGGTTATAAAGGTATTAATGCGTTCAGGGCTAAAAATAGATAAATGTGCCACTAACTTATATTTAAAAAACGTCTGTAAGACACATTTTTAAACATTTTAGAAAGTAAAGCTTGTTTGCTAAATTCCCACCCATGTTGTACCGTTGTCCTAGTGGCGATCGGTATTTCTAATCATCCAGCATATTCCATCTATATGTGGTACAAAGTATTCAGTAGATCAGAGCAAAAAATGCGATATTACTTCTAGGCCGCCGGGTACGATCGAGTGGGAGTAATACCATTGTCAATTATTGATTTTCGATTTGGATAGATGCCGTATGTAAGTCCTGTGTTAATTACAGGACTTACACAGAAAAATTATAGTCTAAGAGTCAACTGTCAACTGTCAACTGTGTTGAATAGTGTTGCAAAAAGGCTTCCAGTTCTGTCCGTCCTTGTTGGGTAATTGAGTTGTAGAAGACTTCTTTTTGTCCATTGGGAGTGTAGAAACGATAGAAGCGTCGATCGCGATCGATTTGTCGCAGGTATACTAAGGGAACGCCAACAGATGCAAGGAGTCGGGCTTTTTTGCGATCGCGCACCTGCACCTCTGGGCGATCGTGCCAATGAGATTGACATTCTATCACCAGTGTGGCTTTGCGACTAGCACAATAACCGCGTTCCATCAAGGCGATATCGACTCTGGAACTCACCCAAAATTTCCAAAGTTCAATGGGAAGACGGGTGAAAGTTTCTGGACGGGAACAGATGATTTCTAGGGGAACTTGGGGACAGTAACGGAAGCGATCGCCTAAAATCATCTCTAGAATATCGATAGCGATCGTTTCTAACTCGTTGATGATTTCTCCGCTTTGGAATTGGGGAAAGATTTGCAGCGAATCATCATCGCTGTTGAAGTCGAACTCGTCTGAATAGTTGTAAGTGCAAGTCATGGATATAAAGTTGAACTCGATACTTTGAGGTTATCGAGATAAAGTTGTATAGTCCAGAGACAGTAAGTGCAGTTAGCAAGATTCTTAACTGCACTTATCTGCACTCTCCAATAATCCGTCCAGTTTGCTAAAGTAAAGAAGATGACTAGCACAACAACTTTCAGCAGCCAATGACAGCAACTAGCAAGAGAAGAAGAGGTTTTCTCCCCAATAGAGAAGGGTTAGCAATTTTAGAAGCCAGGAGACTGGAAAAGGGTTATACCCATGACTCGCTTGCACAAGCAGCAGGACTCAATGGTGACGATCAGGTTAGAAGGCTGTTTAATCCGCACTGGGACTACAAGGTACAAAGAGATGCCATAGAAAAAATTGCTGCGATTCTAGAACTACAACCCAGTGAGTTTATTGAAGATTGGCTTCCCAAGTCTAGAGGTTCTAAACAAAAACAAACACCTATAGACGTAACTAATATTGATTGGCGGGAAGTCTGCTTAGTCATGCTAGATCGGCAGCAAAAAGAACAGCGAATTAGGCGTAAGGCAACTGAACAGGGATTTGAAATCAATGTTTTTGTACCGCTAGGTTTAATCGAACGGAAACAGCAGCAGCGTCGCAGTGGCAATGTGCCTATGGAACTGTTACATCAATTAGAACCGGAAGTTGTTACCCGAATTTACGAGCATGATGAATTCATGACTGGCGTTATTGGACAAAACCCTACTGGAAAAAATCAGCATATTGCTATTGTGGGCGAACCAGGAGCAGGAAAGACAACGCTGTTAGATAAAATCGCCACTCACATTCAGGAGAATGATCGAGATTTGCCGATTTGCATTGCGCTGGCAAGCTTGCAAGGAAAGACACTGAAAGACTATATCCTTCAGGAATGGTTGCCGGAAGCTATGGCTCTGGTTTATCCTGATATTGATGTAGAGAAGTCTCACAAAACATCTCTACAGAAACGGTTGCGTCAAGGTGGAGTGTGGCTATTACTCGATGGTGTCGATGAAATGGCTGTAGGGGCGAACAGTTGTTTGTCCCTAGAGGAAATCCGAAACCAGCTTACTGATTGGTTGGGTAATGTGCGGGTTGTTTTGACCTGTCGAACCAATGTTTGGGATGCCCGTCTCAACAATCTCCTCACAGGTTTTGATACTTACAAAACTCAGGAGTTTAAACAAGAGCAAGTAGATGATTTTATTCAGCAGTGGTTTGCTGAAGCAAAAAATATTCAACGGGGACAGGAGTTACAGAAAAAGCTGCAAGAACCGCAAAAAGAACGCATCCGCCAACTCGTAAAAAATCCGCTTCGCTTATCTCTACTGTGTCAAATATCCAGCAACAATAAGCAAGCCGAATTACCAGAAACAAAAGCAGAATTATACCAACACTTTGTCCGCTATTTCTATGAGTGGAAACCATCCCAAACGGTTATTGATTGGGCGACTCAACCAGGTTTGCAAGAAGAATTACATCAAGCCCTCGGTCGTTTGTCTATAGCAGGATTAGATAGCGATACTCGATTTCGCTTGCCGCTGAGTTTAATTCAGCAAGAAATGGGCGATAGGCTTTTTAAATTAGCCTGGGATCTCGGTTGGCTGAATTTGGTAGATATAGAAGCTGCAACAGATGATCCTGTTTACGCCTTCTTTCATCCCACATTCCAGGAATATTTTGCATCTTTATCTTTAGTAATTGATAATTATCAATTTTTCATGGAGCGCTATCGAATCTTTGAAAATCAATGGCTAGAAGTAGCTATATTATGGTTAGAAAGCTCCCAAAACTCAGCACTCATAAAGAAAGAATTGAGCGACACAATAACCAATTTTAAAGAAGATAAATGGAAAAATATGTATAGGCTTAAGCTGCTACCATTAAATATAGTTTACTGGTGTCAATCTGGCGAAATAGAATTTATTGCTGGATGGGTGTATTGCGTTTGCTTGGATGAGAATACACAAACAACAGTATACAAATTACTGTTTCCGGGTTATGAGGAATTCATCATAGAATCGTTAAAATATTACGCTCCCAAAGAAGCCTGTGATATTATAAGTGAAGTCATCAATAATAATACGGATTTAGAAATTTACGAACTATCTAGCCTTTTGGAAGTTTTATTTAAAATCAACCCGGATCATGAATTCTTAAAAGTATTAATCCCTAAATTATTAAAAGATGATAATGAGGGACGTGCCATAGAAGTAGCAAAAATAGCTTTAAAAAATGATAATTTCAAGCAAATTGCCGGTGATTTTTTAGTTAATGCTTTATTGAGAGAAGATGAACAATACGAATTACAAAATGTTTTAATTATTAATGTTTTAATGGATTCTCAGATTTTGGACAAAGTGGTTATTGGTAAGTTAATATCATTTTTAAATAGTCAAAATCTTACGATTCAAGCGCAAGCTATTTCACATTTAGACAAACTCAGCCTAAATCATAACGCTTTAGTCAACAATCACGAAGTATTGGATGCTTTGATTGATTTCATAAGTCAAAATCCAGACAATTACATAAATATTATTCCTGCTATTAGTGTAGTCAAGAGACTTGATATTGATATTTCAAAAGTAAACATAGCAATCATCGACGTGTTAGATAACTCACAGGAACCAGTAATTATGTATTCATTAATTAAATCTTTATTTGACTATTTGGAAAACCAAGGCTTTATTGTAGAATGTATTAATAAATTATCCCAATTAATTGCTAATCAAGTAGAAGAATATCATACAAACGAAGAGTTAAAGTCAACTACAAGTAACGATACAGAAAATATAAATAATTATTTCATAGAAAAAGAATATATTGAATTTGTCTCAATAATTAGCGCTCCAGAAAAATTAAACCTTACAAATTTGATGCAAAATAAGTTTACCGGGAAATTATTTAATTGCGAAGAAATTGCGATGGCAAAAATTCAACAAAATAATTTTGAACTGATCGATAAAATAATTGAAATTATCCAAACAAATAAAGATAATATATTGCGCCTTATTTGTATTGAATTTTTGATTAAAATTGAAGCATTATCAAAACAATCGATTATTGAAAAGTTAGTAAATTTAATCGTCAATTTAAAAGATAGTCAAATTCAATGGTCTCTTGCCGCCGGATTAGAACAAATTACTCACAAAGCACAACTGCAAAGGCTAGTTTTTGGTCTAAAGGATTATGTAGAAGATGCAGTTGCTATGTCGGATTGTAATTTATATATAATTGCTTATTCACTGCTGTGGCATTGTGCTAATCACTTGAGTTATACGGAATTTTATGACGCTTGTTGTGTTCAACCATCCTGTACTGACTTAGAGGGATCTGAAAACATCTCTATTGCTAACTCTTCTACTCCTCCTCAACTCCTCAACAACGTTGAGCAATTTTCAGTCCTTCAGTCTGCGGTTTCCCATAATGAAGAACTCGATCAAGCAGTACAACTGATTTGTATTGATGGTCGCGAATTTAATCCTCTAGATAATCCTGCCACTGATATCTATATCCAAATGGTAGAGCAAGGTTGTCCACAACGACAAGAAGGAACACCCACAACTATGCCACTGCTCAAAGCCTATTGGCGACTGAATTTAAGAAACCTAGAAAAACGAGTTGCTTTGGTGTTCTACAACTCTAAAATCGATCGCGAATTCAGCGAACCTTTTCTAACTGCACTGAGTGCTTTTGGAGGCACGATCGCAATCATCACCGATCGACCATGCGACAATGTAAAACGCATTTCTCCTAACCATCCGAATCTCATCGATGCAGTTTTGAAATGGCTGAATCGATCGATTTTGGAGGCTTGAATTTTGATTTGGGCAGAAGGCGATCGCGTTTTCACCAACTCAGGCGCGATCGCACTCACACCCCCAAATCCAACTCGATCGAAACATTTCTTCATCTTTCTCTGAATTAAGAGAATCGTCGGCTAAAACAGAGTAGGAGAATTTCCGCTACGATCGAGAGTAGATAGGCTAGCACCAGATAAAATAAAGTAAAAATTCCATCCGCACTACCCCTTGAGATGGCTGCGAGCTCTCGGTTCAAAAGTGGAGATTTTGCTACCTTGGCATTTGCGGGGGGAAATGGCTACAGAAATTCAAAATACTTGGAATTTATACAAATAGAAAGACAGAAATCGACGACAGCCGATCGATCTATTGTGGAAAACTTGCTGATTTCTGTGGAAAACCCCCCTTTTCCTGTGGAAAACTGCAACTAAATTAAGTGCGATCGCATTAATTCCCTTGATAGCATTTAAAAAATTAGAGGAATTGCGATCGCAAAAATCGCCTTCCTCCTTCATCCCTCAAGCTGCTGTTTGCTGGGGATACAGCCTACATTTTTCCTCCTTCCGGCTTCCTCTTTCCTTCTTCCTTTTCTTCAGAATCGTAGCTAATGTGGTCTGACTTGTAAGCTGGTGGCTCAACGTGAATTAAGATGCGTACAGGGCTGAAACGTTCTTCCAAACGGGCTTCTACTTCTTCTGTAATCCGGTGAGCTGTTTCTACATCGACAGCATCCACAATCATGTGCATATCAATAAATACTTGACGCCCTACAACGCCACGGGAGGCGATCGAGTGACAGTTAACAACCCCCGGTACATCCATTGCGATCGCGTGAATAACTTCCGGTGCGATCGCCATTTCATCCACCAACCAAGGCAGATTTTCCCTTAAAACCTTCCAACCGCTGCTAAATACCAAAACAGCCACAGGAAAAGACAAAAACACATCCAGGAATTGCAGTTGAGGTATATTCCAAACCTGCCCTTGCCAAACACCAATCAACCCGCCGATCACCATAATTGTCACCCAAACATCGCTCATCGTGTGCTGAGCATCAGCCACTAAAATCGCGCTACCGAGACGTTGGCCAACTCTGCGCTCGTAAAAAGTGACAAAAATATTAATCCCCAGTACAATCAGCAAAATCCACAGTTCATTTGGGGATATTTTGACAACTTTACCCCCGTTAATCAGCCTTTCGACAGCACCGCTGACAATTTCAAAACAGGCAATTCCCAGAAAAGCAGCAATTCCCAGAGCTCCGAGAGCATCAAATTTTTGGTGTCCGTAGGGATGATCGCGATCGGGCTGCGGATTGGCATAATGATTTGTTACCAATCCTAAAATATTATTAGCGCTGTCCGTGACGCTGTGCAAAGCATCTGCCAGCAAACTGAGGGAACCAGTCACCCATCCCACGGCTGCTTTAATTGCCATCACCAGCAAATTTAGCAATAAAGTAATTATTAAAACCTTGCGGACTTCGGAACGGTTATCGGCCACCATAAACTCTCCTCTATCTGCCGTCAAGTTTTCTGGTTTCTAGTTTAAAGCTTATCAAGTCAGAAAAGGTTAAAACTATTGCCGAATCTAGCTTGCGACTAGATTTATATTCATTAATTTAGCCGAGCTTCTTGAGACAATTTTTAATTAATACCAGTTTCGCAGTCCAATTGAGCTGGAATGTACTTCTTTTGGGTTACTATATTTTTTATCATTAACAATCGTATGTTAAATTTCATTGCCCATGTCTCTTTCTCCGCTGACACTGAATTTAGTCGAAGGTTCTGTCTCCTTTAGCTTTTCCCCGCAAGCCGCGCGGGATTTGCAAAGCGAAATTGCAGCTTTGATGGAAAGCTTGAAAGCTGTAGCAGCCAAAACCGCTGGCGCTAAAGCTTCTCCCCAAAAACCGATGGAATATCGGTATGCAGGAGATGTATTTTTGGAAGTTTTCTGCAACCCGAATATCTGGCCAACTCCTTTTGCTGCGAAAGTGCTGATTACGGTTAGGGACGATCGCGTGCGCGTCACCACCGAAGCCGAACTCAGCCGCCTGCGCGACGATCTCGCTCAGTATATCGAACAAGTCGGTTGATAATCTCAACCTCGATCGTTTGTAGTTAATAGGTTGAATCTGAGTTCAGATACCATTCTCGCTTAACAGGCTTTCGGGCCTGTTCCACAAACATTAAATTTTCTTGTGGGGTGGGCTTCTAGCCCGCCCCTGAAAGGCTTATTGAAAGAGGATAACTATCAGCAGGCGACGCCGACCATTCCCACATTGAACCTGCATAATTCTTAGCACAAAATCCCACATTTGTCAAGACGCAAGTCAACCATGCAGAACGAATTCCCCCACTACAATAACTCACAATCTGAGTTGACTGCCAAACTCCTTTCTGCTGCAAAATAGCGACAATTTCTCCACGACTCAGCAGTTGTCCCTGTTTGTCCATTAACTGTTTGTAATAGAGGTGAACCGCACCGGGAATGTGGCCGCCCCGCTTTTCTCCGTAAGGCGTTTTATCTGCATATTCTCGCAGTTCTCTGGCATCAATAACTACTAAATTATCATTGCCTAAAATAGCTTTCAACTCATCCCGCTGAATTTCCCAATTCGAGCGGCGAGATATTAAAAAATCTCCTGTTTGCGGTGGATTGTTTGCAGCTTTTACTGGATTAATTCCAGCTTTGATTAAAGCCCGATATCCTCCATCGACAAAAACGGCTTTTTCGTGTCCCAAAGTCCGCAACATCCAAACAATTCGCCCGTCTTCGCCCCACCCTTTCACAGAATCGGCAACCACTATCACAGGTTTGTCTTGACAAATACCAATTGCTTGCAGTTTTTGAGTTAAAATTGTGTTATTTTCGATAATTTTTCCCTTGTGGGGAAAGTCGGAACGGGAAAATTCCTGCCAAGTTACGGGAATAGCTGGTGAGAAACGGCAAAACCACTTTAAAATAGGTGCGCGGGCATCTAGTAAAGTAGCTTCTTGTTCCAGCAATTGCTTAGCTAAATCTGCATTTACTATCCAGTTATTTGCTAGATTACCCAGTAAATTAGACATAATTTATTGAGTAACTTTGGCTGTATTAGCACCGCAGGCTAAAATCCCTTTGGTATTAGTTGGAGGAGCTGGTTTAGTCTTGCCAGGAGCAACATTTAGACACAAGATTGTTTGAGTCTTGTTTCCCACCAAAAAGACTCCCCCCACAAAACTTTTGAGATTAGCTTGCTTCGATACTCCGTAGTTAAATACAGCACCTTTTTTCACCATGGCGATCGAGTAGCTGTAATTGGCTGCGGCAGGTTTAATTTGGAGACCCATATAAACCAATAGATTGGAAACAGAACTTGTAAAACCTGCTTTTTCAGCATAGTAAACTTGCTGAGCTTTATTCATCGAACCCACAAATTTTTTCGCTTGTGATTCCTTAGCTTTAAGCGTTTGTGACACTTGAGCTTCCGAGACAGGACTGAAAACAACTGGCAGAGTTAGAGCTGCGATCGCAACTTTAATCTGCCAGTTGCTGCTATAAATCCTGCTTAATTTCACATAAGCCATGTGGAATGAGCAGTTGATAAACATATAATTAAACTAATTGTTTTGCCTGAAACTGTTTCAACGCCCCAGGAGCAACCGTGCCGTGTTCTGTGATTATTCCCGATATTAATTCCGCCGGAGTTACGTCAAAAGCGGGATTGTAAAATTCTACTCCCACAGGACAAATTCGCGTAGTTCCAACTTGATACATTTCAACTGGATCGCGTTCTTCAATGGGAATTTGGCTGCCGTCGGAAAGTTCAAAATCAATTGTTGACAGAGGAGCGGCGACAAAAAACGGGACGTTGTGAGCTTTGGCAACAATTGCTAAACTGTAAGTGCCAATTTTATTGGCGGCGTCGCCGTTAGCAGCGATTCTGTCTGCACCGACAACTACTGCGTGAATCATGCCGAGTTTCATGCAGTGAGCGGCCATATTGTCGGCTATTAATGTTACGGGAATTCCTTCTTGCACGCATTCCCAAGTGGTTAGTTTTGCACCTTGGAGACGGGGCCGAGTTTCGTCTGCAAAAACTCTTCCGAGTCTTCCTTCTCGCCAAGCAGAACGAAATACACCTAAAGCAGTACCGTAGCCTGCAGTTGCTAATGCACCGGCATTGCAGTGAGTTAGTAAGTTCAATTTTTCGGGTGTAGCTGGCAGAACTTCTAAACCTTTGTCGCCGATATCTTTACAAGTTTGCAAGTCTTCTGCTTGAATGGTTTTAGCCATTTCTAACAAAGTTTTTTGCACTTGTTCGACAGAACCGCTAGTTTTCTCGGCTGTTTTGAGCATTCGCGATATTGCCCAAAACAAATTAACTGCGGTGGGACGAGTCGATCGCAATAACTCACCAACTTGTTCTAATTTAGTAAAAAACTCGGTACGATCGCCCGTTTCGATTTCTCGCGCCCCCAAATACATCCCGTAAGCTGCTGCTACCCCGATCGCCGGAGCACCTCGGACTATCATAGTTTTAATCGCCTCAGCCATATCTTCGCAACGGCTAATTTCGACTACACCGTATTCTTTCGGGAGTCGGTTTTGGTCAATTAGCAGAACTCGGTCTTCCATCCAGGTGACGGGGGAAACGGGGGAGTTTTGAGGGGTCATCGATTTCAATGATGTGAGGGACAAGTTTCTATGATGCCATGAAGGCGACTATTCCTCTATGTTATGAGGGACACGCTGAATTTGCCAAAATCCCAGCCCTGCGGTTTGAGCTTCGAGACTGGAGATTGGAGATTGAAGAATGGCTGGATACCTACCACTCTCTGGCTTTGGAATTTGCGTAGAGTTGGATTCTTTTTCACAAAAGTGTACTTAGTAAAAAACCGTACATTAAGTTGTGTAAATGATACTTACGTTTTTTGAAAAATTTCCGTAATCGGGAACAAGCTAGCTGTACCTGCTGTCTGGTTTTTTTAAGTTGATAATGAAAAAGTGCGATCGAGTAACTTTCCAGCTCCAACAGATTTACAAGAATCACAAAAATAGATAATTGTAAAGCTTTGTCTGTACAACTCTTTTACTAAGTTGAAGGCGAGTTTTGTGCTAGCCGTATTTGTGGTGGATTGAAGTAGCGACTATCATCGCACGGAAACAACATTGTGAAAACCTACTTAGGTGCATGGGGGAACAGTAATTATGAAAAACATACAAATAGTCTTCGTAGATTCCGCAGTTGAAGATTGGCAAAGTCTGGCGGTCGGTGTTAAAGCGGGTACAGAGGTAATTTTAGTCGATCGCACGCGGGAGGGGATCGAACAAATTGCCGAAGCATTGCAGAGTCGCAAAGGTATAGAAAGCGTTCACATTATTTCTCACGGGGAATCGGGAAGTTTGCAGCTAGGGCAAACTAGCCTGAATTCCGACAATTTAGAAACATATCGCGACAGTTTGAAACAGTGGTTTTCGTCATCTGTCAACTCAATTAAAAATCGATTTGAAATTCTGCTATACGGATGTAACGTAGCAGCAGGTGAAAAAGGAGAGGCTTTTGTACAAAAGCTGAGCAAGTTAACAAAAGCTAATATTGCTGCTTCTTCAGATATTACGGGCAGTGCCCAAAAAGGCGGAAACTGGATACTTGAATACGCTACGGGAGCGATTAAAACAGGATTGGCGATCGAGCCGGAGGTAATGGCAAGTTACGCGCATACCTTGGCAACGTTTACTGTTACTAATACCGGTGACTCTGGGCCTGGTTCGCTGCGAGATGCAATTACTCAAGCTAATGCCACTGCCGCACCGCCGCACAATATTAACTTTGCCATTCCCGCAGCAGGCGTTCAGACGATCGCGCCCCTGAGTTCCTTGCCACCCATCACTACGGCTGTAACTATCGACGGTTTCAGTCAACCAGGGGCGGCTTCGGGGAACTTGCTAATTGAGCTAAGTGGAGCCAGTGCCGGGCCTGGAATCAACGGCATACTAATCATTGGTAGCAACAGCACTGTCCAAGGACTAGCGATCAATCGCTTCACCAACTCCGGGATCTTCATCGCAGGCAACACTTCGACGGGAAATTTAGTGCGGGGCAACTACATCGGCACCAATCCAGCAGGGACTGCTGCCTTGCCCAACGTCAGTGGCGTGGTGGTTGACAATGCACCAGGCAACACGATCGGCGGAAGTACACCAGCCGATCGCAACATCATTTCTGGCAACAGTCTTTTCGGCGTATGGCTCAACAATACCGGTGCAGCAAATAACATCGTCCGAGGCAACTACATAGGTACGAACCCCGCAGGTACTGGTGCATTGGCAAACGGCGGCACTGGCATACAGGTTCAAGGTGCGCCCAACAACACGATTGGCGGGACTAACGCAGCCGATCGCAACTTGATTTCTGGCAATGGCAGCGCTGGCGTATTTATCGATGCGGCGACAGCCACAGGCAACACTGTGCTGGGCAACTTCATCGGCACCGACATCAACGGTACCGCAGACTTGGGCAACGTCGGTTTTGGCGTGATGGTACAGAATGCCTCCAACAACACGATCGGCGGAAATACTGCTGGTGCGCGCAACATCATTTCCGGCAATAATGCTTTCGGTGTAGTGATTCAAAACGCCCCTGCTACCAGCAACGCTGCCACAGGCAACAGAGTCGTGGGGAACTTCATCGGCACGGATGTCAACGGCACCGCAGACTTGGGCAACACCTTGACTGGCGTGCTCATACAGGATGCTGCCAGCAACACGATCGGCGGCACTGCTGCAGGCGATCGCAACATCATTTCCGGCAATGACGGTTTCGGCGTCCAAATTCTCAACGCCAGTGCCACTCTCAACTCTGTACTCGGCAACTACATCGGTACCAACGCCGCGGGCACTGCTGCCTTGCCAAACACTATTGGTGTAGTTGTAGACAATGCACCTAGCAATACGATCGGCGGTAGTGTCGCAGGCGCTGGCAATATCATTTCCGGCAACAGCAGTCCCAGCGCAGGTTTAGGCGTGCAGATTACAGGGGCCTCTGCAACAGGCAACACTTTGCGCGGCAATTTCATCGGCGTTGCAGCCAACGGTACTAGCCCCTTAGGCAATAGCTCGATCGGAGTACAGATTACCGCTGCCGCAAGTAATAATGCGATCGGCGGTACAGCAGCAGGTGAAGGAAATATCATCGCCAACAATGGCAATATCGGCGTAGGTGTTGAGTCCGGTATCGGCAACCGCATCCAAAACAACTCGATCTTCGCCAACCTTGGCTTAGGCATCGACCTCGGCAACAACGGCATCACCGCCAACGATGCAGGCGACGCCGACATCGGTGCAAACAACCTCCAAAACACCCCGGTACTCACCACCGCTACCGCCAGCGCTGGCAGCGTCACCGTCGCGGGAACTTACAACAGCATTCCCAGTGCCAATTTCACCCTGCAATTTTTTGCCAACAATCCCCCGGGAACCCAAGGTCAAACCTTAATTGCTTCTATCCCGGTAACTACTGACGCTGCAGGCAACGCTGCTTTCAATCAAACTTTCCCAGCAGCAGTCACCGCAGGCCAATTAATCACCGCGACAGCAACCGACGCCGCCGGCAACACTTCGGAATTTTCCGCACAGCCTGTTCCCGTTGTCGTACCGCTGAGTACGATCACCGGCATCAAATTTAACGACATTGACGGCAACGGCACTCAAGCTGCCGGCGAACTTGGCGTTCCCGGAGTTACAGTTTTCCTCGACACCAACGGTGACGGCATTCTCAGTGTCGGCGAAACTTCCGCAACTACCGGGGCTGACGGCAGTTTCACTTTCCCGAACTTGCCTGCTGGCACTTACAGCGTGCGGGAGGTTGTACCGGCTGGAAGCCAACCAACTACTCCCAATCCGGTTGCAGTGACGCTGGCAGCAGGTCAAACTACTCCTGCTACAGTTAATTTTGGCAACCAAGCAATACCAGTACCGCTGAGTACCATCGCCGGCATCAAATTTAACGACATTGACGGCAACGGCACTCAAGCTGCCGGCGAACTTGGCGTTCCCGGAGTTACAGTTTTCCTCGACACCAACGGTGACGGCATCCTCGGTGCCGACGAAACTTCCGGAACTACCGATGCTAACGGCGGCTTCAATTTCCCCAACTTGCCCGCAGGCACTTACAACGTTCGGGAAGTTGTACCCGCCAACAGCCAGCCAACTACTCCCAATCCGGTTTCAGTGACGCTGGCAGCAGGCCAAACTACTCCTGCTACGGTGAATTTCGGCAATCGATCGACACCCGCTGTACTCGGCAGCATTACTGGTATCAAATTTAACGATATTGACGGCAACGGCACTCAAGCAGCCGGAGAACTTGGTGTTGCCGGAGTCACTGTTTTCCTCGACACCAACGGTGACGGCATTCTCGATGCCACAGAAACTTCGGTCACTACCGATGCTAACGGCGGCTTCACTTTCCCCAACTTGCCCTCCGGCACTTACAACGTTCGGGAAGTTGTACCGTCATTCAGCCAGCCAACTACTCCCAATCCGGTTTCAGTCACGCTGGCAGCAGGTGAAACGACTCCTGCTACAGTTAATTTCGGCAATAGCCTCCAGACGGGCACCATAACTGGCCTTAAATTTAACGACACCAACGGTAACGGCACTCAAGATACCGGAGAAATTGGCATCCCTGGCGTCACGATTTTCCTTGACACTAACAACAACGGCACTTCAGACACCGGAGAAACCCAAGTTACTACCGGTACCGATGGCAGCTACAGCTTCCCCAACCTGCAAACAGGCACTTACAACGTCGGGGAAGTGGTGCCGACAGGTTTTACACCAACCACCCCTAACCCCCGAACCGTTCCCTTAGATCCAGGTCAAACTTCCACTGCCAATTTCGGCAACCAACAAGTCCCGCCAACACCAACGCCGACTCCGACTCCGACTCCGCCTCTGCCTCCGACTCCCGTCCAACAAAGCAGCATCAGCGGTCTTAAATTCAACGACCGCAACGGCAACGGTACTCAGGATGCGGAGGAAACTGGTCTTTCGGGATGGCAAATTTTCCTCGATGCTAACGGGAACAACTCTTTAGATTCGGGCGAAACTATTGTTACCACTGACAATTCTGGTAATTACAGCTTCAACAACCTCAATCCCGGCACCTACAATGTGCGGGAAGTCCAGCAGACTGGTTGGACGCAAACTACTGCTAATCCGGCTGCAGTTAATCTGGGTAGTGGCGCAAGTCAATCGAACGTTAATTTTGGCAATTTCCAAAATATTAGTATCTCCGGCAGCAAGTTTAATGACCTCAATAACAATGGGGTTTTGGATGCTCAAGAGCCGCTCTTGCCGAACTGGCAAATCTTCCTTGACGTTAACAGCAATGACTCTTTAGATACTGGAGAAGTTAATACTTCAACTGATAGTTTAGGAGGCTATAGTTTCGCTAATTTAGGGCCGGGGACTTATCGAGTTCGGGAAGTAAATCAACCTGGTTGGACGCCAACTACTGCCAATCCTGCTGATATTATTGCTGTCAGCGGCACTAATGTTAGCAATATTAACTTTGGCAATTCCTTCGCCCCAGTCCCACCAACACCAACACCAACACCAACACCAACACCACTACCACCGCAAGAAGGACAAGATGCTGACTGCATTTGTGAACAAATTGTTTTACCAAGCATTAGCAGTATTCGCGGTCCAAATTCTGCCACTAATACCCGCAACGGTACTAACGGCAACGACACTATTCTCGCCACTAATAACGGTGACGAAATAAATGGTTTTGACGGCGATGATTTGTTGGCCGGGTTGCGAGGCAATGATAATGTTTACGGGGGACTTAACAGTGCTTTCCCGGTTGGCCCCGATATAGACACGGACTTGGTGTTTGGCAATGAGGGTAATGATTACCTCAATGGAGTTGCTGGAGAGGATTTAATCTTTGCGGGCAAGAACGAGGATGTTGTTTACGGCGGCAAAGATGACGATATTATTTTCGGCGACCAGGAGAGCGATACTTTAATTGGCGACCAGGGTAACGATATTATCTACGGGGGAACTATTAACCCCTTCGACCCTGATTTGACTGGCAACGATTTGGTGTTCGGTTTGGCGGGCGATGACTTCCTCAGCGGGGAGAAAAATCAAGATACGATCGCAGGTGGTGATGGTAATGATACAGTACGTGCCGGCAAGGGCGATGACGTTGTTCTGGGCGAATTGGGCAGCAACCTGCTGTTTGGCGATGAAGGCAGTGATACTATCTGTGGCGGCGAGGGGGAAGATACAGTGTACGGGGATATTGGTAGCCCTCTTCCTATTGGTTCTACTGGCGGAAAAGACCAAATATGCGGCGGTTTGGGCAACGATTTGCTGTTTGGCAATGAAGGTCAGGATACTGTCAATGGGGAGGTCGGGAACGATACTCTTTACGGCGGTAAGGATGAGGACAGTTTGCTTGGCAGTGCTGGGGACGACTTCTTGTTTGGAGATCAAGGGAATGATACTCTAATTGGAGGCACCGGGAACGATCGATTTATGTTGGGTATGGACCTCGGCAGCGAGACTATTTTAGACTTTCAATACGGTATCGATTCGATCGGCTTAATTGGTGGTCTGGATTTCTCCCAACTGAGCATTGTTGCTGAGAATAGTTCAACTCTCATCCGAGTTACGGGTTCCGGTCAACTTTTGGCAACTCTCCGCAATGTGCCTGCAAGCGTGATTACTGCCACAGATTTTGCTCTCCTCTAGTGCGATCTAGCTAATTAATTAGGTGAGAATATTGTAGGGACGATGGATTAAGAGACTGTTGGCAAATAAAAAAAGGGTGAAACCAAACATCTTACTGCAAATTCCACGTTGTTTGTGAAGTACACTCCTGATCGGTGAATCTCCGTAGGGACAAGGCATTGCCTTGTCCCTACTACTTTATAAACCTGGAATACGCTGTATCCTTCTTCTGTCACTTTCGGCAAGAAATAATCTGGAAGGCTTATAGCATAAGACTTTTACCAAAAATCTTGATTTCAGCCATTCTGTTAGAAAATAAACGCTCAAATGCTCGCTATATCTACAGTTAAAAATTTTGCTCTTATTTTTATTTTCCCAGAGTGACAGAAGAGGGGTATAATCATGGCAAATAAACTCTGATAAACCACAAGTAATATCGTTTCCGGTTCAGGGTAAACGCATCTAAATTAATTTGACAAAACCCTGGATTTGTGCATGACTCAATCACTAAAAAAACCTTCCTAAAATTCTTTATTTTAACCCGATTTGAGCAGATTAAATCAGAACCTTAAGAATTTCTCAACTTCTTAAAGCCGGATAATTTTCCTTCTTAGATAGGTCTTAGATTTCGAGCATTAACTGGCAGAGTTTAAAATTTGAACTAAATAATTATTGTCCATTGCCGCTCGGTACCGTTTCATTTTTAGACTTTCTTTAGACGTTTTCTCTTGTTTCAATAAATTTATTGCTAATCGACGTAGAAGTGCAAAATTTTCGGGAGAGTTCTGTTTCCGAATCCGGCTTTCATCTTCACACAATGTAACATCAAGTGTCCAATGTAAGCTATTTTCAATGCCCCAATGACTGCGGATCGCCCCAGCAATTTTTTCAGCATTACTGCTTAAACTGCTCAAGTAGAAACGAGCTTCAGTCGTGGTTTTATTCCACAGCCGTCGTTCACTAACTATCATGACAACTGTTTTTAATCCCGTCCATAATTTTTAATTGTGCAGAGGTGGTAACTCGGATATATCCACAGTCCAGACTTGTCTTTTTTCCACTCGATGATGTCCAGCTTCTACTTGTTCATAATAGCTATACTCTCTACCTAAAAAATCTTCTTCTTGAGCTAATTCAAACCACTCTTTTACAGCTTGGTAGAGGAGTTTTTGATTACCTTTTAAAGCTAAAACATAATCTCCTTTTTTCTTAACAATCAAAGATGTTAGGTCTTTTTGACAGCCCATAGCATCTATGGTTATTACGCTTCCGGCAATTTCTAACATTTCTATTAATGCTGGAATGGCTGTGCGCTCATTAGATTTTTTATCAACTTTTTTTTGTCCTAAAACCAATTGATGAGATGAAGACCAGGCAGTAACTATATGTAGGGCTTTTTGCTGGTCATTTCGGTCATAAGATTGTTTCATTGTTTTGCCATCAATGGCAATCACTTCTAGTTTTAATTCCTTGACTATCGAATTTACCCAAGTCAAAAAACATTATTGAAACTGTTGTGGTTCAATTCGGGCAAATACCCGACTAAATGTGTCATGAGATGGTATGCCATTCGGTAATTCTAGAAAGCTTTTTAACCATTCATATTTGGCGTTACCATAAGCTTCTATTGCCACCCATCCGTCGGCACCGCTGATGATACCTAGAATCGCAATCGCAATAATATCTTTGAGCAAATGTTCTTTACTTCTTTCTATTCTGGGGTCTTTCAAATTGGCAAAATGTTCTAAAAAACTGGTATTCAAAATATTCATTGAATGTAATGAATCTGTTTGTTTTTGTTGGGAATTTACAGCTTTACTAAAACCTCTTGCCATTGATAGCACCAATAAACTACAACAAACTACATTAAAATTTAGTCGTATTTAACTGTAGCATATTTTGGGTTAAAGTTAAGATGCGTTTACCCTGGTTTCCGGTTGCACGGCGCCGTGTCCAACCTGTGGGTAATATTAATTCCCATGCTACCGCAGTTGATATGAATCGGGGTCGAAAAACTGAATGGTTGAGTGTTAACTGTTGACTCGATTTTATGATTCCGATACAATCGGAAACGATATTACATCAAACTTGGCATCGTATAGGTCGTCGGTTCAAATCCCCCCACTTCGATCGACAAAACCCGCCTAATTAAGCGGGTTTTGTAGTTTTCCTAAATATTTTCAGTCTTTGGCAATGATTAAACAATCACTCTCAACTTTAGACAGCATATCTGCAAAAGCTGATGTGTAGTTGCCATCTTTGTCTACAATCCTGCGGAGTGTATATCCGTTGTCAGGAATTCTGCCGAAAAATGAGTTTCTGCGATACCAGATATCTCCATTCGGAGTATTCGGATCTCGATCAATCAAAAAATCTACAAGCCACTGCGGTACAGAGAATCCAAACACTATGGGCGTAATGTGCCCGTGCTGCAAAGTTGCATCCGAGAATCGGAACAAGTAGCTGAAGCGAGAAAATTTAACTAAATAAATTAACATCCGTCCTGCCATTGATGAATGAAATGTCCAGATAACAGGGTCAAAAACGCGCAGCAATAACGTCCGTTCGGCAGCATTCCAGTCTGAACTGTACATCGTCAGACAATCGTCTGGTAAAACATTCCCGTCCATAAAAAAGATACCTTGCAGGACTTCGGGTAACTCGGCTGGATGTTCTACTTTCATCCAATTCGCGATGTCTTTTAGTTGCTTTTCTTCGATTAACATGGTATTATTTACCCTCAAAATAGTTGTGTTTTGGTTTCCTATTAGATACCCCCTTGATTTCTTAGTTGATCGATCGCTCAATAGTTTGTGTGGCGTGCGGTTTCAACTCACATCTTGCATCCTAGCCAATAAGTTTTTCAAGGGCGGGCGTGACACCCCACAATAAACTTGATGTCTTGTGGGGTGGGCCGTCGGGCCTGTTAAGCGAGAATGGTGCAATATCTCAGTTTCAACCGCTATCTGATGCGAGCTTTTGGATTAATTACCGCCGCAAATTAGGCTCAGAAGCTCGTCGCACTTTGCCTACCGTACTCACGACATCCACCAGCATCTTGAGTGCGATGTCTTTACCGGGGCAAATCCGTCCAGCACTCCGATCGCCCACAGAATGAAATCCCATATGAAAAGGGCACAGATTCTCCCGCTTAGGGTTGAATTCGTATACCGTAGAACCCCAGAAACTCCCGTCTAGCAGCCCCAGGCTGAGCGGTATCAGTACCTTGGTTCCTGCGGGGAAGGTGCGCTCTTTGCCCGCTACCGTTGCGGTGAAAGGCTCTGTGGCGACTCGGTGCGTGGCGCTGACGGGGGCCCAGAGGCGGGCGCATTCCAGGAGGAACAGCTTGATCGACTGGCGATCGTCCAAATCGAGCTGATCCCAAAAATCAGTCGGGTTAATTTCGGCCGTCTGCTGTCCTTTATAGGCGGGGAGAGGGCGGTATCCCATTGCCGTGTAGCCTAGGTGCAGGGGGCCTTGCAGTCCCGCTATGCCCATAATTGATGTCATCAGCTTTGCCAATTCCCGCTTAGTCATGCCGTTGTTTTCCGAGCTCTCCTCGAAGTCGGCTAAAGCTGGGGAATTCTCATAGATAGTCGCTGCACGCTCGATTAGAGTTGACAAATCCCCGTGTCCAAAGAGGTTCAGGCTTTGCAGCAGGTTGCCGATGACGGCGAAGTAGTGCAGCGGGCTTTGGCGAGTGTAATGCAATTCGGTGAGAAGTTCGATCGACTCTAAATCATCTGGATTAATCCCAAAGATGACGTAGTGCAGGTATCGGACTAAAAATCCCATCCAACCCCGCTTGACATCGGTAAAAAACGCTCCCCCCGCACCGTGTGGCATTTGGGCATAATCGGCGGCTAGCCGATCGAGCAACCGCCTGCTGATTTCGTCCCCCTGGCGATCCGTTGTCGTACTGTTGAAGAGATACTTCTGCATACAGCTTCGGAATGCTGCGTGGTTGCTGCTATCATCAGTGGCGCGATCGGACAAAGACAGCAGGAAAAGGTTTCTGCCGCCGACATCTTGGTTGGGCGCGCGATCGGGATCGAGTACAGAAGTACCAAGCCGCCATCCGCGCGCCTGGGGCGATGTGAGTGCTTTTTCTAGGGTGTCAAACTCTCCCATCACGACTTGCCCCGCGCAGCAAAAGTTGGCTCCGAAAGCCAGCCGTTTTAGTGGCAAATATGTGGGTTCGTTGGCAACCAAACCCTCAATCAGGGCGATCGGGGGTAACATCGTTTTGCTGAGACTTTCTTCCGGGTTTTGCAAAGCCCAAACCTGAAACTCGTTCAGGGCAGGGTTCATCAGGGATGAGAAAATAGTATCTAAATTTAGGTTCATCATAATTCCTCCGAGAATTCTTCGCCATAACGCGCTTCGCATTTAGCAGAAAGAGGGTATTGAGCGGCAATTGAGCGGGTATTGAGTCCCGCTTCATTGGCAAAATCAGTAAGTATAACTATAGCCATCTTTATTTGTAAACGCAGTGGCAATATAGATATAGTTTTACTGAATATGTCTGCGGCCAAGTCTAGCCTTGTCCCGGAGATTGAGGGAATTTTTAACCATTGCTGGTAAGTAGATCTACTTTCTGCATCTAAAGTATTAGCCCCAATCTCTGAGAGTCGCACATAAACCGTAGTTATGTGCGACTACTTGCTATTAAATTTAGCCAAAATCGGCGACATTAATTAGACTGGACGACACCCCATTCAGAGCGGCTAAAATTTCTCCGGTTGCTGACAAACGGATGAAAGTTGCACTGTTTTCTTGAGTAAGTGACAGTTGGGAGAAAGTAAGATTGTTGCCTAGAGAAAGCAAATCTTTTCCGTCTTCAAAATCCAAGATAATATCGATACCCGAATTGCTAGAGAGCAAGAAGCGATCGTTGCCATTCCCTCCGATCAAAGTGTCATCTCCATCTTCACCGAATAGGAAGTCGTCGCCGTCACCCCCAATAATAGTATCATTTCCCTTGCCTCCGCGCAAAGTATCATTGCCAGTGCTACCCTCTAGCACATCGTCGCCTCGGTTGCCAAAGATAATATCGCCACCATCGCTACCTGTAATGGTATCAATTCCCTTGCCGCCGTAAAGGGTATCGTCGTCAAAACCGCCATTGATTAAGTCATTGCCTTGATTGGCATTAATCCAGTCATTGCCGTTAAAACCAAATATCAAATCATTTCCCTTTTTGCCACTTAAAACGTCATCGCTGCTGTCGCCGCCTAAAGTATCGTCGCCATCAGTACCTATTTTTTGATTGGGGGAATTGTTGACTAATTCTATGCCGCTGTCTGGGAAAGGTTCAGCAGCAGTGAAGTCACTGTTTATACTCTTGCGAATTGTCGGGTTATTGACGCTTGCCGATTGAATTTGTGCGTCTAAGGATGTGCCTGTATTTTCTGCGATCGCCTCCTGAATTGTCTTATTTCCGGCTGCGACTTGCTGTAAATCTTTGGCTACTTCTCCTTGTTCTACCTGTTGAACTTTAGCAATTTTAGTTGCTGCATCTGAAAGCGGGAGGTTGCTAGAGGCGATCGCCCGTACCCGCTGATTCCCCTCTGCAATAATTTTAGCAACTTCCGGTGCAAGATCGGACGCTTTTTGTGCCTGCAGTTGAGTTGCAGCAGACTGAACGATGGTTTGTAACTGTGCGGGATTGGTTAAATCGACAGCCCCGGATTGAATTTGATTGGCAATAGTGGAAATAATGCGATCGGCAATATCGGTTTTAGAGTTAGCCGAAATCCCGCTAATTAAAATTGTCGTCTGAACAACAACGTTTTGTACCTGAATGTGCGCTGCATAAACCGCCAAACCGTTCGGATCGTTTTGAGTAATTGCCTGTAGCGGATCGTAGCTAGTCAAATCAATTGTTGACGGTACTCCAAATGCTGCCTTAACTTTAGTCTCTGCTTCATTAGGATTGATACCTTGTGCAACCATCTTCTCCATCAGAGTAGTCAAAGGCGTCACAACAGTACCATCAGGTGTCGCTGTTAGCTGCGTTTGCTGTGGCAAATAAGTAGCGGTATTGAGGCCCTCTACAACGACAATTCTGCCTTCATCTGGTTCGAGTTCGCCGCTGTTATTTTTGTCAAATTTTGGGAGAGAGATATCTAAATTAAAGCTACCATCGACGTTATTAATTGTAAACGGTTCCTGTTCATCTTGGATGCCGTTAAAATTTGCATCAAAGAAGACTTTTGCACCTGTGAGGTAACTGTTAGTAACAGTCCCAACTTTTTCCGCACTAGGCTCTACACCAAACTTAGCTAACTGAAATGTAGCAAAATTTCTTTGCCAGTCTCCAAAAACAGACTTAACCTCTAGCCCTAAAAAAGCATTAATTTGACCGGATATATTAAACAAGTCCCCGGGTTTGCTCATGCGAGAAGCAATTTCAGAACCTCGGATTTTACCGTCGCTTGTGCCGTTATTTTCTCCAATATCTACTAAGTCAATGCCGATATTTCCTTGTATTCCAGCCGTTCCATAAAGGCTGACAACTACTGCATTTACTCCCAGACCTGCTTTAATACTAGCATTGAGTTTCAGTTCGTCAACATCTTCGCCAGTACCGTCAGGATTAGCCCGATCGCTCACGTAAAACCCATCCAAAACTTTGATAGCAGAATTATCAGAAAATTTGTCTTTCTTCCATTCTTTAAGACCGTAAGTATCGTAGCCGAAAGCTAGATCGGCAGAACCATTTAAGTTCCCTTGTATTAAACCGCTAATTGGCCAAACAATTGGAAATGTTTTACTAATGTCAAAGTTAAAGTTCAGGGGTGGCATATCATAGGTCAAGAGGGGAATATCTTTACCTAGCAACAGATTAATTGCCGTATTTTGGTCTGTTAAAATTGGTGCTTCTAAACCTTTAATTTTTGGGAAAGCATTGACAAAATCTCCCCGGGGATTGCTGGCTATGGGATTAAGCTGCTGGTCATTTCCGTAACTTAAATTTGTTAAGAAATAAGTGGCATTTTTCATGCTAGCATTGGACTTGGAAACATCAATATTCCCCAAACGGTATGAACCCCTATTGATCGCCAAATTTCCGGGAGTGTTGGATATGTTTCTTGCCCACTGAGAAACACTGTCAATTTCAACAACGGCATCCAAAAAGCCAGTAACTAGCGAACCTCCAGACAATGTAGATGCTAATTCCAGTACCGTAACTTTACCATCTCTATTCTTGTCAAACGGCTCTGCTATGTCCAATTTAGACAGTAATTTTGTGTCTGTATTTAAGAAGTCAATCACGGGTCTGAAGGGTTCGATTATATCAGCTACTTTACCGAGAACTGGTTTGGCAAAGTTACTGACAAATGTTCCTGCATCGAGTTTGATATTGTTAAAATCTACTGTGGGTTTAGGAAGTCCGGCAAAAGGATTGTCTGCTAAGTTTGAGGGATCGAATGATAGAGATATTCCTGTTATGTTGGCTGGATTAAAATTATTAAAGCCAGGCGTATTTGGCACCAATTCAGACGTGAGAATATTGAAGGGAGTTTTTAATTCACCATTTTGATAGTTGATTTTCGGCCACTTTACTGCCAAATCAAATTTATAGGAGGGAATTGCTGCATCGCCATTAATGCTAGTTTTTGCTTGCAGTCCGAGATTGGCATTAGCAGTTAGGCTAGACTGAAATAAATCTTTGAACTGATAGCTGCCATTTAACTCGGACAGGGTTAAACGGTTGCCGTCGTCAGCACCGCCGAGGTTATCTAAGTCTTTGAGTTTAACTTCAAAGTTGCCGTTTACTTCTGTAGGGTTTTGGTACTTATCGTCTTGCAATTCAGCTTCTAGCAAACCCAGGTCTGCTTTTGCTTTGAATTTGTCAGTAAGCTCGAAATCAAGGTCGGCTTTTACTTTAGTGCGATCGGTATCTATGTAGCAGCCAAAATCCTTATTTACGCCGATACCTAGAGACAATTCATAGTCGATTAGAGGCGCTTCAATTAATAAATTAGGATCTAGGAACTGCGTGAAATTTGCGGGGATAGCGACCTGGGATTGAGGCAAGAGACTGGTAGCAGTCTTGAATGAATTTTGATCTGAGTTTAACAGTTCTAATTTATTGATGCTTTTGCCTGAAAGTTGCAACTCAGAATTGCTATTTGAGTCAGAATTGGCTAACTGAATATTTTGCAGCGCTGCTGGAGAGAAATTCCCCACACTCTCGAATATCTTTTTAGGCGGTTGTTCGACTTTCAAGCCCAAACCTGGCAATCCTAAATCGTCAGCTAATTTTACGCTATCTAGCTTGTATTTTTTGCCAATAGTAATCTGCAAGTTGCTGTCATCGGGGCTGGAATTACCGCTGACTTGAACCGAAAATTTTGACCCCAGCGCATTCTGAATAGTCGCTTGCAATTGACTCGGATTCAAATCGCTGGCATTTTTAACAGCATTGACTAAACTGTTCTTGAAATCGCCAATGAAATTTGGAGAAACATCACTGAGTCTGCCTAATATTGGTAATTTAGTCTGCCGCAGTTGGTCGTTGACAATGCTGTCAAGCTTATTTAATCCTGTTTCTAAACCGCACCAAATCGGATCGTTTGGTGCCGGCGTCGGGTTTGCAAGTGTTGAAATTGGTGTCGGTAACGCAGGAGTTGGTGTCGGTAACGCAGGAGTTGGTGTCGGTAACGCAGGAGTTGGTGTCGGTAACGCAGGAGTTGGTGTCGGTAAC